>NZ_BAAFHL010000063.1:0-12028 GCF_042849955.1 Chryseobacterium barbadense | reverse complement strand
GGCTCATTTATCGATGCTTTCAGCATATACTTCAGATACAGAATTTGTGGGTGATCCGGAGTTGTCTAAATATTCTGGAAAGGTGAATTATGTAATCAATAATTTCGGTCCGTCTGATATGAACAAGCTTTTACGTACCCGTATCGGAAAAGTGCCCGTTTTTTTCGTTGGTTTGTTTTCAAAAAAGATTGTGGATCTTAGAGAAAAGCTGGTTTTTGGAATCACTGGCTATGATATCAAGAAGGACAAAAAGAAAGTAATAGAATATTGCACAACTATTTCGCCTGTAAGCTATGTTGACAATGCCATCCCTACTTTAATTATTCAGGGAAATAAAGATCAGGTAGTTCCTATAAAACAAGCAAAAAAGCTTCGTAGAAAATTAAAAAAAGAAGGAGTACAAAATACACTGACCATTGTAGAAGACGGCTTACACGGTTTCAGAACTACGGACAAAGCTGAATTGGAGAAAATAGTAGATGAAATGGTGAATTTTATTGTTTCGCAGAAGAAATAAAATAATTTTTTCTAAATTGTCTGAAAAACTAACCATGAAAGAAATTTTAATAGAAATTTTAGAAAACTATTTAGCAGAAAAAGAAACAGCATTTAAAGAAAACTCCTTAGCCAATAAAATAAGGAACAATTATCCAAAATCTATTGAAGGTATTATCCTAGATAGAGAAAGATATAAAATAGATGGATCTCCGGGAAAAGGTAGATGGAGTGAAGTTCCTTGGATTGCAATTTTTGATAGACTTGTTACAGATAGTGCACAATCAGGTTATTATCCAGTCTTCCTATTCAAAGCAGACATGTCTGGTGTGTATCTATCGTTAAATCAAGGAGTAACTGACATCAAAGAAACATATAAAAGAGATGCCGCAAAAGTTTTAAGAATTAAATCATTAGATTTTCGAAATAAATTAAATTATGATTCTACATATATTGATGAAATAAATTTAGAAGCCTCAACAATAAATGCTAAATTATACGAGTCAGGAAATATTCTCGCTAAATATTTTTCATTAGAATCTTTACAAAGCAATATGTACAATATTGAGAATGAAATTCTTTTATTTCTACAATTATATAATGAATTAACATATAATGATTTACAAATAAGTGATGACATAAAGGATGATTTAACCGCTATTGAAAAAAAGCAATTAAGGTTACATTTCCGAATCGAGAGAAATTCTTCTATTTCTGAAAAAGTAAAAAAGAATAAGGGCTATCAATGTGAAGCTTGTAATTTTAATTTTGAAGAAAAATATGGCACGCTTGGGGAAAAGTTTATAGAAGCTCATCACTTAAAAGCTATTTCGACTTTAAATATGGGGGAAACTTTATTAAACATCGAAAGTGATTTCGCAGTATTATGCAGCAATTGTCATAGAATGATCCACAGATTAGAAAATACAAGTGATTTACAAAAATTGAAATCAATACTGGTGAATTAGCCCATAATTATTTTTATCAAAAAAAGAAACGGATTCTTTTTTTGAATCCGTTTCTATAATTTTACATTTTAGTCAATTTTGCAAACTTTAAAATAAGGTTTTTCTCCCCTTCATGCTGGAAAACAACCTTCGCTTTGATATTCTGCGGATCGGTACCATCCAGAAAAGTGACTTCTCCAATTCCGAAACGATCGTGTCTCACCTTATCTCCCACTTCAATATCCTGGGAAGAGGCTCCGCTAGGATTAATAATTTTTGCGGTACTTACAGGCTTCAGTTTTCTTGGTTCAGCCATAGGTTTTAAACTTTCGCCTCTTTCAATGGTTTTCTTCTCCACTTTTTTGAAGCTTCTTACTTCCGAAGGATGCTCATCAAAAATATTGGATTTGATTCCGGAATTGTTGATGAAACGTTTTTCAATCGCGGGATTGACAAATTCTATGAATTCTTCGTCGATCTCGCTTAAGAATCTTGAAGGTTCCGCATCGGTAATTTTTCCCCATTGGAAACGGGAAACCGCATAAGAGAAAAACACCTGTTTCTCTGCCCTTGTTAACGCTACATAAAACAAACGTCTTTCTTCTTCCAGGTCTTCTCTGGTAGACGAGCTCATAAAGCTTGGGAAAAGATTCTCCTCCAAGCCTACTAAATGAACCACCGGGAATTCCAGTCCTTTGGAAAGGTGGATCGTCATTAAAGAAACCATATCTTCATCATTTTCCTTGTCTTGCGTATCTGCGGAAAGGGCAATATTTTCAAGGAAGTTAGATAAACTAGGATCGCCGTCTTCCAGCTGCATTTGCTCTTCAATGAACCCCTGCATGGAGTTCATCAATTCCTGAACGTTTTCCACCCGGGAAATCCCTTCCGGAGTCTGGTCGTCTTTTAAAAACTTGATTAATCCACTTCGTTTGGCCACTTCCATCGCCACATTGTAAGCCGTTTCAGTCTTTAATAAAACCTGGAAAGCTTTGATCATCGACCAGAAATCATTCAGTTTCGTAATGACTCCGTTATTGAATCCTAAATGTGGAGCATACATCGGCAGATTATCCAGTACTTTGGAAACCGATACATTCTGTGAATCTGCAAAAACGATCAGTTTATTCTGAGTAGTATCGCCAATTCCTCTTGCAGGATAATTAATAATCCTCATTAATGCTTCGGAATCATTTTCATTGATCAGAAGACGAAGGTAAGCAAGCAAGTCTTTTACTTCTTTTCTTTGGTAGAAAGACAAGCCCCCATAAACTTTGTACGGAATATTTTTACGTCTCAACGCGTCCTCAAAAGCACGGGTCTGAGAGTTGGTTCTGTATAAAATAGCAAAATCGCTGTATTTTCTCTGATCCCTGTTGCGAAGTTCCCAGATATTTCCAGCCACGAAATTCGCTTCATCCGCATCGGAAAGTGAACGGTATACTTTGATCTTATCCCCGGTTTCGTTATCACTGAAAACATTTTTCTTGAACTGCTGCAGGTTTTTAGCAATTACCACATTGGCTGCATTTACAATATTCTGTGTTGAACGGTAGTTTTGTTCAAGAGAAACGGTTACTGCATCCGGATAATCTTTTTTAAAGTTTAAGATATTATAGATGTTCGCGCCACGGAAAGAGTAAATAGACTGTGCATCGTCTCCTACCACACAGATATTTTCAAATTTCGAAGCTAAAGCTTTTACAATAAGATACTGAGAATGGTTGGTATCCTGGTACTCATCCACCAGAATATATCTGAACCTGTCCTGATATTTTGCTAATACTTCAGGAAAACGGGTTAACAATTCATTGGTTTTTAACAATAAATCGTCAAAATCCATCGCTCCGTTTCTGAAACAGGCATCCACATATTTCTGATAAATCTGCCCGATGAATTTCATATTGGCTTTTTCATCTGCCTCAATAAGTTCCGGGTTATTGAAATAAGCTTTTACGGTAATGAGATTATTTTTATAGGTGGAAATTCTTGCCTGTACTTTTTTAGGTTTATAGAGATCGGCATCAATATTCATGTCTTTCAACACTTTTTTGATGACGTTCAGAGCATCCTGTTGGTCATAAATGGTAAAGTTAGAAGGATATCCCAAATAATGGGCTTCATTTCTCAGGATTCTTGCAAACACTGAGTGGAAGGTCCCCATCCAAAGGCTTCTTGCATTGCTGTCTCCCACTACTTTGGCAATACGTTCTTTCATTTCACGGGCTGCCTTATTGGTAAAGGTAAGGGCCAGGATATTGAAAGGGTCTACTCCATTCGTAATCAAATGAGCAATACGCATCGTGAGTACACGCGTTTTCCCTGAACCGGCTCCTGCAAGGACCATCAATGGTCCCTGTAAGGTGGTAACAGCCTCAAATTGTGATTCATTCAGTCCTTTCAGATAATCCTCCATACAGCAAAAAAATTTGGATTACAAAATTAATGCATTAAAAGGAGAATTCAAATTTTTAAAACTACGCTATCAGATATTTAACAAAATCTGTTTTTACCAAAAATAATCACATCGCAATTGTAACATTTGGCTTATTTTTGACACTAATTGACTAAACAATTTCTACTATAATGAAAAAACGACTTCTTTCTGTTGCTGCTGCAGCTTTCTTCGGAATGGCTTTGAATGCACAACAAATTAAATTCGAAGAATATGACTTACCTAATGGTTTACACGTAATTCTTCATCAGGATAATTCCGCACCGGTAGTTACCACAGGAGTAATGTACCATGTAGGTGCTAAAGATGAAGTAAAAGGAAGAACCGGTTTTGCCCATTTTTTCGAACATCTTTTATTTGAAGGAACGCCAAACATCAAGAGAGGTGACTGGTTCAAGATTGTTTCTTCCAACGGTGGACAAAACAATGCGAACACCACAAATGACAGAACGTATTATTATGAGACTTTTCCATCCAATAATGAGCAATTAGGACTTTGGATGGAGGCTGAAAGAATGCGCCATGCAGTGATCAACCAAATTGGTGTAGATACTCAAAGAGAGGTAGTAAAAGAAGAAAAAAGACTGAGAATGGATAACCAGCCTTATGGGAATCTTTTCACAACGATTCAGAAAAACCTTTTCACGAACCACCCGTACAACTGGCCGACCATTGGGTCTATGGAGGATCTGAATGCGGCTAAATTGGATGAATTTATTGCATTCTATAAAAAATTCTACGTTCCTAATAATGCTACGTTAGTGGTTGCAGGAGATATCAAGCCCGAGCAGACTAAAAAGTGGATCCAGGAATATTATGGAGGAATTCCAAAAGGAACAGTTTACCCTAAAAACTTCCCTAAGGATACTCCAATCACTCAGGAAAAGGAAGTTACGGCGACAGACCCTAATATCCAACTTCCGGCATATGTTTTTGCTTACAGAACTCCGGGTAATAAAGAGAAGGATGCTTATATCTTAGATATGCTTTCTTCCTATTTGAGCAACGGAAAATCTTCAGTGTTATATAAAAAATTAGTAGATCAGGAGAAAAAGGCACTTCAGGTGGCGGCTTTCAACCAGGGTCTTGAGGATTACAGTATTTTCGCTTTCTTTGCGATCCCGATGGGACAAACTACCAAGCAAACGTTACAAACTGATATTGATGCTGAAATCAAAAAGCTTCAGACTACTTTAATTTCTGAAGAAGATTATCAAAAGCTTCAAAACCAGTATGAGAATCAGTTCGTTAACGCAAACTCAAGCATTCAGGGAATTGCTGCTTCATTGGCAACCAACCACGTATTGATGGGAGATACTAACCTAATCAACAAGGAAATTGACATTTACAGATCTATCACAAGACAGGATCTGCAAAATGCGGCTAAAAAGTATTTGAATTCTAATCAAAGAGTAATCATTAATTACGTACCTGAAAAAAAATAATCTCTAAAACTTAGGTTTTATCAGATGATTTTCAAAAAATAATTTTTTTACAATGAAAAAGCAATTAACATATATAGCTGTAGCATTCTTATTCACAGGAATGGTTTCAGCACAAAAAATTGACCTTAATGCAATGCCAAAGCCAGGGCCTACTCCTGCGATCAACATTGCTAAGCCCAAAACCTTCCAGTTGAACAACGGCCTTACTGTCATGGTGGTAGAAAACAATAAATTACCGAGAGTAAGCGCTAATCTTTCTATGGACAGACCTCCTTATTATGAAGGAGATGTAACGGGAGTAAGCCAGATTATGGCAGAACAGCTTGAAAACGGAACCAAAAACATCAGTAAAGATGACTTCAATAAAAAAGTAGATTTCTTGGGAGCTAGCTTAAACTTCAACTCAGGCGGTGCTTTTGCGAACTCTCTTTCAAAATATTTTCCGGAAGTTTTAGGATTAATGGCAGATGCTGTTATCAATCCTAATTTTTCAGCAAAAGAAATCCAGAATTCTAAAGAAAGAGCGATCGAAGGATTAAAATCTGAAGAGAAAAACGCTTCTTCTATCGCTGATAAGGTTTCAAGAGCCTTGATGTATGGAAAAAATACCTCAAGAGGGGAATTTGAAACGGTAGAATCTATCAGCAAAATCCAGTTGGCTGATGTACAAAATGTTTACAATAAATACTACGCTCCGGACAATGCTTATTTAGTAATTGTTGGAGATGTAAAGTTTGAGCAGGTAAAATCTTTGGTTGAGAAAGCTTTTAGCGGATGGAAAAAATCCAATACCAAATTTGCGCCTTTAGAACCGGCTTCTAATGTGGCTAAAACTGAAATTAACGTTGTAGATGTTCCTACAGCAGTACAGTCTGTTGTATCAGTAAACAATCTGAACAACTTAAAAATGAAGGATCCTAATTACTTTCCTGCTACCATTGCGAACTATATCTTAGGAGGTGGTGGTGAGGCGAGGCTTTTCATGAACCTGCGTGAGAAGAACGGATTCACTTATGGGGCTTATTCAAGCTTAAGCGCAAGCAAGTATTCTCCTGAATTCTCAGCTGAAGCAAGCGTAAGAAACGAGGTTACAGATAAAGCGGTTAAAGAATTTATGAATGAGCTTAACGCTATTTCTACTGTAAAACCGGAAGAATTGGAGAATGCTAAAGCGAAATTGAAAGGTGCTTTCATTATGTCTTTGGAGCAGCCGGCTACGATTGCAAGATTTGCATTGAATCAGAAAGTGCAGGATCTTCCTTCTGATTTCTATACCAATTATCTGAAATCTATCGATAAAGTAACAGCAGCTGATGTTTCCAATGCTGTAAAAACGACTATTTTACCAAACCAAAGCAGAATTTTCATTGCCGGTAAAGCTTCCGATATTTCTGAAGGATTAGAAAAATTAGGATACCCTGTAAAATATTTCGATAAAGAAGCTAACCCTGTTGCAAAACCAACTGCTCAAAAAGTAGATGCAAGTGTAACGATCGGATCTGTAGCCGACAAATACATCAATGCAATCGGTGGTCTTGCTGCGGTTCAGAAAGTAACTTCCATCTCTTCTGATGCTACTACCAAGGTACAAGGAATGGATATGAATATGAAAATGATCCAGGCTAAAGGCGGTAAGATGGCAATGAACATCAGCATGATGGGAAATACGGTTCAGAAAATCGTTTTCGACGGAAAAGACGGCTACATGGAAGTTCAGGGGCAAAAAGCACCTTTGAACGATAAGCAAAAAACTGAAATGGCTAAAGATACTGAGCTTTTCCCGGAATTATCTTTTGCTAAATCCCCGGAATACAAACTTGCAGGAATCGAAAAGTATAACAATGAAGATTCTTACGTAATAAAAGGTGGTAAAACAACATATTATTACAGTGTAAAAACGGGCTTGAAAACCGGAGAGGTAAAAGCAGGAGAAGGAGGTTCAGTTCCTACAAGCTATGCAGATTATAAGGATGTATCTGGTGTGAAACTGCCTTATACGATCATGCAAAATATGGGCGGAATGGACATTAACTTAACGGTAAAATCTTACCAGATCAACCAGGCTAAAGATTCTGATTTTAAATAAGAAACTTTCTTATGATATAGAAAAAGCGGCAACAAATGTTGCCGCTTTTATTTTTATCAATATTTGATGATATCTTTTTGCCGTTCCATAAAAAAAGACTAAATTTGCCCATTCAAAAAGATATCAGAATTAATGGATACTATATTTACACTATTGATGGTTCTTGTTATGATTGCGAGCGTTTTGCTTGTTATTATCATTATGGCTCAAAACCCAAAAGGAGGAGGTCTTTCCAGTACTTTCGGAGGTGCATCATCTGCACAGTTTGGGGTACAAAGAACCAATGACTTCATGGAAAAAGCGACATGGACTTTAGGAACTGTGATTATCATTCTTATCCTTTTAAGTGTTGTCATTACCGGTAAACCATCACAAGTGGCTCCTTCTCAGCAACCTGTAAAGAAAGAAGCTCCTGTACAATCTGCTCCGGCTTCTCAGACTCCTGTAAAGCCAACCAAATAACGACTATTTATTTTACATCATAAGAAAAGCAACTCGATCGAGTTGCTTTTTTATTTTAATTTAATTTTTTCTATTTCATGCCTTAGCTTTAGTCCCATTTTTAAAAATAAATACTGAACAGGCTTTGAGTCTTTATAATACTTATTAATAAAAATCTGCATCGCACCATAAAACCGCTCCAAATATACCTCATCCTTTATCGTGCTTTCTCCTTTATAATGAAGAATTGATTCTTTTCCATAGTAATAATTCTTGTAACCATGTCTCAGTAATGTATAGCACAAATCAATATCTTCACCGTACATAAAATATGAATCATCAAAGCCTCCAACTTTCTCATAAACATCCTTTTTTATCAGCAAAAAAGCTCCGGTAATGACTTCAACCTGGGCAACATCGAACTCTCCGATATCATTCCTGTAATAGGATTTTGAATTATTTTCCTTAAAGTTAGTGAATAGCTTTTCAAAAGAATTTATTATATCAGGAACCGATCTTTTACTTTCAGGCAAAAACACTCCATGGACATCATGCATCCTCACGCCAAGACACCCAAAATTTGTTTTGGAATCAGCAAAATCTAAAATATTTTTTATATAAAAACCTTCGATTTCCGTATCCGGATTTAATATTAAAAGATATTCTCCTTTAGCTGTTTTTATTGCTTTATTATTTGCTTTTGAAAAACCTTCATTTTTTTTTGAAGAAATAAATTTAAACCGGGGAAATTCAGGAATAAGGTTTTCCCATGAAGAATCAGGAGATGCATTATCAACAACAATCACTTCATAATTAATACTATCAACATACTTGCAAATAGATAAAAGACAGTTTTTAAGTAATTGAGTTACATTATAATTAACGATAATGATAGATAACTTCATTGGTTAACCTTCTTTATTTTTGGGTATTTTCTGATTATGGTAAAATGTTCTGGCTAACAAAAGTAAATATTTAGCTTTATAAAAAACCGTAAGGAAAGTATATTCAATACAATTAATATACTTTAAACCATATATTTCTTTTAAATTTTGCTGAAACCCTTGCTCCATGGCTGAAAGATTAGCAGAAAGCCCAGAAACACCAAAAGTTCTTTTTCCCCCACCCGCAATTAATAAACTTTCATTAAGAATGTACATTTTATTGTTTCTACATACTTTCATCCAATAATTTAAATCCTCTGCATACCTTTGATTATCATTAAAGTATCCCGTATTCTCTAAAACTTTCCTCTTAAATATAACGGTTGATGGTTGGGTTTCATTTCTTAATAAAAGTTTTTTAAATGTAATTTGAGCAAGATTATTTATTACTTTGTAGGGAAACAGGATTTTATTATTATTCCTTCTGGTTGCCAGGAAATCAATATTCAATGTATTATTTTGAAGATATTTTAGTTGCTTTTCTGTTTTTTCAGGTAACCATACATCATCCGCATCCAACAATGCAATATAATCTCCCTGCGCAGCCTTCAAGCCTGTATTTCTTGCCTTTGAAACGCCCCCGTTTGGCTGATTGAAAATTTTTATATTCATTTCGGGATAACTTTCCATATAGTCCCTGACCAACTTTTCACTCTGATCTGTAGAGCCGTCGTTCACAACAAATATCTCAAATTCCTGTACACCTACCGTTTGTGCTTTAACTGAATTCAAAGCACCAATAATTGTTTTTTCTGCATTATACACGGGAATTATTACGGAAACCATTTGTTTGACTTAAGGATTAAGAACTCCCTTCATTATATGGCAATCTGTTCATGATAGATCTTCCTAAGGAAATTTCATCTGCATATTCCAGCTCATCTCCCACAGAAATCCCTCTGGCTATGCTTGAAAATTTAACCCCGAAACCTTTGAATTTTTTATAAAGGTAATAAGCAGTAGTGTCACCCTCCATGGTGGCACTTAAGGCAAATATGAGCTCCTTGACTTTTCCTTCGTTCAGCTTTCTCTCTACACTCGGAATATTGAGCTGATTGGGGCCTACACCTTCCATCGGAGATATTTTCCCGCCTAAAATCAGATATTTCCCAGTATATTTCCCAGTGTTTTCAATAGCAATTACATCCCTTACATCTTCCACAATGCAGATAAGCTCGTCATTCCTTTTAGGATTACTGCATATTTCGCAGGTATCAAAATCAGAAAAGTTATGGCATTCTTTGCAGTATTTGATGTCATTAACAAGGTTAATGAGGGAATTTCCCAAAGTAACGGCTCTGGAATTGGGTTGTTTCAATAAATGTAATGCTAAACGCAAAGCTGTTTTCCTTCCAATTCCGGGTAATCCTGAAATTTCATCCACCGCTTTTGCTAAAACTTTACTCGGATAATCCATAATGACAAAAATAAAACAAAAAGATGAGTATTCACGGTTTACAGCGCCTAAATCCTCCTGAGTTCCCCATAAAAATATTATCTTTGAAAGGAAATATGAAAAAATAAACTCAATGGTACTTAACAATCTCAACTATCCTCTGGATTTCAAGTTTAAAATCACCACATTATCCAGCGACTTTAATATTACGGATAGAAATGGAAATTATGTAGCCTATGTCCGTCAGAAAATGTTCAGGCTTAAAGAGGATGTTATTGTATTTAATGATGAAAGCAAATCGAAAGAACTTTTCAGGATCAAAGCCAATCAATGGATTGATTTCAATGCATCTTATTCTTTAAATGACCTTGTCAACAATAAAAATTTCGGAAGGCTGGCCAGAAAAGGAATGCGTTCTCTTTGGAAGTCTACGTATAATATACTGGATGCGAATGATCAGCCTCAATTCATTGTAACCGAGGACAGCGCATGGGTAAAGTTCTTTGATGGAGTCGTAGGTGAAATTCCTGTTATCGGAATATTTACCGGATATTTCCTGAATCCTTCTTATACTGTAAAAGGAATGGATGGAAAAGAATATTTTAAACTTAAGAAAATGCCTTCTTTCTTTGGCAGAAGATTTCAGCTGGACAGATTGATTGATATTGATGATGAAGATGAAAGCTTAGTTATTCTTTCATTATTGATGATGGTGCTTTTGGAAAGAGCAAGAGGATAAAAACCACTACAGACAATGAAATATGTAATCATCACTTTTTCAGCACTCATGCTGACAGCTTGTAAAAAAGACAAAGAAACAGTTTCAAATCTTTCCCCTGCAGATTCTTTGAGCGTAGTACAGGATTCTGTGGCCGTTGATATTGCTACGGATGGGAAAATTGCAATTGAAGTTTTCCCTTTCCCAAAAGAAATTAAAGAATGCTCATGCTATTTCGCCAAGAATAAAACAGATTTTGAAGCCGAGAAATATATTTATGCTGATGATGCAGGAAAAACAGCATACATGAAGCTGGATGGTAAAAGACTGGCTATGAATCTCATCTCTTCCAACGATATGGAAGTGGATGAAGAACTAAGCAAGGAAATAGAGAATGAGAATTATAAGATTTCCGTAAAGGGTAAGAAAATAAAAAATGAAGAGGCTTTGTTATTCGAAGGTACACTCACCATTGAAAAAGCAGATGGAACTGTGGTATCCACCCCTATTTATGGAGAATGCGGGTGCTAAAAATAAAATAATAAAGAATGCTTCTGAATTTACGGAAGCATTTTTTATTTTGTAATTTTGAGAAAAATAAATTTTATGGAATTATCCAATATAGAACCACAAATCATCTGGAAAAACTTCTCCAGACTTAATGCTGTTCCCAGACCTTCAAAAAAAGAAGGAAAAGTAATTGCATTCATCAAAGAATTTGGAGAAAATCTTGGGTTGGAAACTACTGTAGATGAAGTAGGAAATGTCATTATTAAAAAACCTGCCACAGCAGGCATGGAAAACCGTAAATCCGTTATTCTTCAGTCTCACCTGGATATGGTCTGCCAGAAGAACAATGATATCAATTTTGATTTTGAAACGGAAGGAATTAAAATGGAGGTTGACGGCGACTGGGTAAAGGCAAAAGGCACTACTTTAGGAGCTGATAACGGATTAGGAGTAGCAACCATCATGTCTATCCTGGAAAGTTCAGATATTCCGCATCCTGCTCTGGAAGCCCTTTTCACGATTGATGAAGAAACGGGAATGACGGGAGCTTTAGGCCTAAAACCCGGGCAACTTACCGGAGATATCTTATTG
>NZ_BAAFHL010000062.1:0-12377 GCF_042849955.1 Chryseobacterium barbadense | reverse complement strand
TTATTTATCGTTTGCTGTGTATTATTCACTTATTGGTGCTATGTTTTAGTAGTTACACTGGGTGGCGATAAAGATAAAGACTACTATTCTCCAACAGAAGGAAAACATCCTTATTACGATCCTAAGATCTATAAAAAAGAAGGTTAATTAATTGGTTATATAGTAAAAAACCGATCAAACAATTTGTCTGATCGGTTTTTTTATTAACGATTAAAATTAGTCATGAATCGGAAGCACTAATACCGGAACAGGTGAGCTTTTGGTTAAGCCTTTCGTTAAACTTCCCACAAAAACATCGTAGATTCCGCTTCTTCCATGGGAGCCCATTACAATATAATCGGCATTTTTAGCCCTCGCATATTCAAGAATAATGTCTTTGGCAATGCCCTGCTTCAAAAGGTGCTCACAATCTATATCATGAGCCAGTATTCTTTGCTCAATCTTATTAAGCTGAATAAGCTCTTCCCTGATCTCATTTTCTTCCACCTCAGGGAAATACTGAAAACCCATATCGCCTATGGCAAAGCCTATATCTGAAGGAGCCACATGGATAAGAAAAATCTTGCCATTAAGCTGTTTGGCAAATTTCACAGCACCGTCTACAAGCTGTTCTGTTTTGTCCCCAAAATCTACGGGTAATACAATATTGATCATAGCCTTTCATTTTTGTTATTTAAAGTTAATAAAAAAATGCCAGATCTTATGTTAAATAACTTATAATATCTTTATTAATTCTCGTAGCAAAATTAATGAAGCCATACATAGATAATGAAAGACTTTTAGAAAATTTCTATTTCATAATTTTATATCTTCATAAAAGTAAATTGACTAACCGTATAACACATGATACAAAAATTCTTCGGATTTATTAGTCTTCATCTTGGGGAAGAAGACAGGCAGAGAGTATTAGAAAATGTGAGTGACGATATCTCTTTCCGCGGGTCCAATCTTTGGATACTGGCGTGTGCTATTGTTATTGCTTCTGTAGGACTTAATGTAAACTCTACAGCGGTTATTATCGGGGCAATGCTGATATCTCCTTTAATGGGACCGATCGTAGGCGCAGGTTTTGCCTTAGGGACTTATAATTTCCAACTGCTTAAAAGATCCATGAAAAATCTGTTGATCGCTACCATAGTAAGCTTGTTGGTTTCTTTTGTTTATTTTTCCCTGAGCCCCTTTAAAGAAACCCAATCTGAGCTTCTTGCCCGTACTGCCCCGAATATTTATGACGTCCTTATTGCTTTTTTTGGAGGATTGGTGGGAGTGATAGCTATTACAAGAGTGAAAAAGGGAAACCCCATTCCCGGGGTTGCTATTGCAACAGCTTTAATGCCTCCTCTGTGTACGGCGGGATATGGTTTGGCTGTTGGTAACTGGATGTTTTTTTTCGGTGCCTTTTATCTGTATACGATCAACTGCTTTTTCATCTGCATCGCAACATTCCTGATTATTAAATACCTTAAATATCAGCCTGCAGAGCTGGTTGATAAAAAATATGAAACACAAATACGATATGGCATTACGGCTCTGATTATCATTATGATTGTTCCAAGCTTTTACCTGGCTTATAATTTATTAAATGAAAAGAAATTTAACCAGCATATTGATCAGTTTGTCAATACGGAATTTTCCCAGAAAGGATATACCGTTATTTATAAAAAAGTGAACTATAATTCTTCACCCAAAACCATAGAACTGGCTTTTTTATCCAAGAAATTTGGTGCTGAGGAATTAAAGGCATTGAATCAAAAGCTTAAGGATTTTGGTATTCCGGATACCAAATTGGTTATTAGACAGGATGCAACAGATATAAAATCTGAAATTTTAAATGAGATTGGACAGCAAAACAATATGCTATCGGAAAAAGACATTACGATAAATGAACTAAGCCAGAAAGTGGAAAAATATACTATAAGAGATTCCGGCCTTGTGAAAGAGATGAATATTCTTTTTCCGGAGTTTGATAATATTTCTATGGGCAAAATAACCAATAATCCCAATACGGATAGTGCGAATGTAAGCAGTATTATTTTATACCGGTCAGAAAAAGAAGATAAGGACCAGGAGGAAAAACTGAAAAACTGGATCTCACAAAAGCTCTCTGATAAAAATGTTAAGATTATACGTCAGTAATAACAAAATATAAAAAGAAGCAGCATCAATTCTGATGCTGCTTCTTTATTCTTGTAATCTGGTTATTTTTTAATGGTTTTAATTGTTTTTACAGTTCCGTCATTCATTTTCAGAGTAAGTAAATATAATCCTTGTTTTAAATCGCCCAAATAGAGTGATGATGAAGGTTTCTCAATGGTTTTAATTAATTTTCCGGAAGCATCCAGAACAGTTACTGATTTTACATCGGATACATCAGAAATAGTAAGCATCTCATGGAATGGATTGGGAGATACTTTAATTTTGTTTTTATTTTCAGCAACCTCATGAGTAGATAATGCACTGGTGTCGTATGCTGAAATTTGGAATTCACCATTACCTACACCCGAATCATATTTCCATGCACTTACATATAAGGTCGCACCCGGGGTTTGTCCTGTTAAGGTAATGAGTGAGAAAACTCCTGTTCCACTATCATCATCACAACCAATCTGCGTTAAGGAACCACAAGTTCCACTATAAACCGTAACTACGGTATCATCATATTGAGAGCCGGAAACTCCCTGTGTTTCTATCGTTAAGTTTCCGCTGGCAGGAACTATAACTGTATACCATACGTTTTCAACTGCGTCTGAACTACAGGAAGGAATAGTGCCATCGGTAGAAGCTCCTAAATTAGTGGAAGTAATTGCCCCTGAAGCAAAATTCGTTCCCACTGTTAATGATACTGCCTGTGCACAATTATCATTTGTAGCCGGAATAGGGTCAAATGCCGAAATTTGGAATTCACCACTGTCGATGGTCGAATCATATTTCCAGACACTAATGTATAAGGTCGTGCCTGGAGTTTGCCCGGTTAAAGAAAGTAGTGAAAATGCTCCCTGACCTCCATCATCATCACAGTCAATTTCCGTTAAGGTTCCACAGGATCCGGTATAAACAGTAAGTACGGAATCATCAAACAAAGAAGTGGAAACTTCTCTTGTTTCAATCTTTAGTTTTCCACTTGCCGGAACAACCACTTTAAACCAGACGTTTTCAGCTGCGTTAGAATCACATGATGCAGAAGTACCATCTGTGGTGGCACCCACATTAGTGGATGTGATGGCTCCAGAAGCAAAGGTTGTTCCTACAGTTAATGTAGTAGCTCCTGAACAATTGTCATTTTGGGCATTCATAAAAATTGCCGTCAGAAATGACAAGCAAAACAATAGGTTTTTTCTCATATTAGAATATTTTAGGTAATCTAAATGTATGAATATCAGTGTGAATAAAAAAATTATTTACCATATTATTATATTGTATTAAATTTTTACGGATATTATCCTAAATGGTAAAACATAAAAAATGCGGCAAAAAATGCCGCAGTATATTTTTTACAGAGTAATTTGTACTATAAAATTACAATATCCTGATATCAAGTACTTTTTCTTCTTCAAGGAAAGCTTCCAGAATATCATTTTCGTTGACTTTTCCAACTCCTTTAGGAGTTCCGGTGAAAATAAGATCACCCACTCTTAAGGTGAAATATTGGGAAGCAAAAGCAATGATGTCATCAAAAGTAAACATCATATCCTTTGTATTGCCGTCCTGGACTTTATTTTTATTCTGCAACAATGAAAACTGAAGATTTTCAAGGGAATAATTTCCCTTTTGAAAGAAATTGCCTACCACTGCAGATCCATCGAAGCCTTTTGCCAGTTCCCAGGGTAAACCTTTGGCTTTAAGGTCGCTTTGAAGATCTCTCGCAGTGAAATCAATTCCCAGTGCGATCTCTTCATAATGTTTGTGCGCAGACTCTTTCTGAATATATTTTCCGCCTTTTGAGATCTTCAGAACAACTTCAAGTTCATAATGAATGTCGTTGGAAAATTCAGGAATATAAAAATCATTTCCCTTTAAAACGGCTGTGTCAGGCTTCATGAAGATCACAGGGTTTTCAGGAATTTCATTTCCTAATTCTTTAGCATGCTCACTGTAATTTCTTCCTATGCAGATAATTTTCATAATTTCTGAGATTTAAGTTCCTAATGTTTAAATTCATTTCCACAGTAATAGCAATGGTAGAGATTTTTAGGGACATTTAAAGGGATTCCTAAAATCAGGATACCCAGTCCGAAACCTCCCCCGGGTTTTTCATCTCTGTAAATATGATTGGAGCCGCATTTTGGGCAGACAAAATCAAACTCCGGGTTCTCGATGGTATGTTCTACTTCTAATGAAAATTGTTCGTTGTCTTTATACTCCTGTAATATAAGTTTAGCCTTCTCCAGGTCCTCTTCAAAAACCTGCAGTTGAATTCCTCCTACAGCCTGTGACAGCAACCAATCCGATTGAATGAGCTGCTCATTCGCAATAAAGCTGTTCACACCGCTTTCAGCCAGGATTTGCTTGTCCCTGTTAGCTTCAAGGGCGTTTTCGTAAAATTTCAGGCGAACCAGGTTTGGCATTTCTTAAAATTTAGAAGACAGTTGAATTTTAGTAAATATTTTCTTGGTATATAATGGGAATTCGGCATTTTGCAGCCATCCGAAGTACCCGAGGTCTTTCTGGAAGACGGTTTTCACGCATTGTCCCTTGTACTTTCCGAAATTGAAAACTTCCTCCATATTTTCATTGTAACCAATAAAACCTGCCAAATCTGCATTTTTATTGTGGGTGGTAAATTCGCTTAATGAAGGAATGTCTTTCGGGATATCATCATATTTGCCGATCTGGGCGTCCAGAACTTCAAAAGTAGCCATCACGTCGGCTTCTGCAGAGTGTGCATTTTCAAGAGTTTTTCCACAGTAAAACTGGTAAGCAGCACTCAGATTTCTGGGTTCTTTCTTATGGAAAATAGTCTGTGCATCTATCAGCTTGAATTTGCTTAGGTCAAAGTCAATACCCGCTCTTAAAAGTTCTTCCGCCAAAACAGGAACGTCAAATCTGTTGGAATTGAACCCTCCTAAATCTGTACCGGAAATCATCTCCATAACTTTAGGGGCAATCGCTTTGAAGGTTGGAGCTTCTTTCACATCTTCGTCATAGATTCCATGAATATGGCTGGATTCCAAGGGAATAGGCATTTCAGGATTTACACGCCATGTTTTGCTTTCACGGGATGCATCCGGATTTACTTTTAAAACACAGATCTCAACAATCCGGTCTTTTCCGATATTGGTTCCGGTAGTTTCTAAATCAAAAATGCAAAGTGGTTTATGGAGTTTTAAATTCATTTTTTTAGTTATAAATTATAAGTTATGAATTATGAGTTGTTGGATAGGTTGAAATAGATAACTTATCACGTATGGCTCTTAACTCATCGCTCATTGAAGTTGTTTTTGAAATAATAAGGATACGATCATATAATAGATAATCACCAGCGGAATTCCAACTGTTTTGAAGATCAGTAAAATAATAATGGAACCAATCAATAAAGCAAGCTTAGGATAATTGTCCTGTAACCTCATAGATTTGAACTTCATTGCAATCATTTTGATCGGACTGATCAGCAACCAAGATGAGACCACCGTCAATCCTAATAAAATGCTGATATTGTTAAATAAAAATTCAAAATTTTGATTTTCTTTAAAGGCATAGTACAATCCGAAGATCAGTACGGTGTTGGAAGGGGTATTTAATCCCTTAAAATAATATTTCTGATCTTCATCCAGGTTAAAAATAGCCAGTCTTAAGCAGGAAAAAGCACTGATCAGGAAGCCTAAATAACAGTACCACGGGTAATCGGACGAATTTTGAGTTAAGGCAACAAACATGGTCAGGCCGGGAATAAAGCCGAAACTTACCATATCTGCCAAAGAATCCAGCTGAACTCCTAAATTGGAATTAGACTTTAACGCCCTTGCTACAAACCCGTCAAAAAAGTCCAGAACCAATGATAAAATGATACAGATTGCCGTCGTCTGATAATCAGCCAAAACAAGATGTACCGCCCCTACACAGCCAGAAAATAAATTCCCCAGGGTAAACATATTGGCAAGATTATTTTTAATGAAATTCATGACAACAAAAGTAAAGAATAGAATTTACATTTCAGGATTACTTATATTTGCATTTATGAAAAATTTAAGCGTATTAGAGAAAATAATTGCTGTTGTTCTCTTGTTGACAGTTATATATGCCATTTATGTATTCTTTACGGATAGTTCTTTTTTTGACAGGCTGGTGGAAGAAGACGGCTTTTATGAGAACCTGACATCCATATTTTTGTTTTTCACAAGTTTTACATTAATCTTTAAATTTTTTAAATACCAGAAATATTACGGAATATTTTGGAAAGCAGGAGTATTGCTGATGGCTTTGGGTATGTTCTTTGGTGGGGGAGAAGAAATTTCCTGGGGACAAAGGATATTTGATGTACAGTCTTCAGAGTTCTTTAAAGAAAATAATGCGCAGCAGGAAACGAACATTCATAACATGGTCGTAGGAGATGTGAAACTGAATAAGCTGATTTTTTCCAACCTGATGTCTATCTGTTTTGGAATTTACTTTCTGATATTACCACTTTTATGGAATAAATCCGTAAAAATGAAGAAGCTGATTGATACATTCGGGATTTCTGTGGCAAGACCAATTCATCTTTATATCTTTGTGATCATTACGATATTAATATTAGTGCCCATTGATCATGCAAGGAAATGGGAAATCTGGGAATATGCTTTTGCTCTGATTATGTTCCTGATTGTGCACAATCCGCTGAACACCAAGGAAATTTTTTCTAAAGAAAATCTATCATAAAACAAAAAGCGCTGATTCAATCAGCGCTTTTTGTTTTACTTTTCAACCTTATAAACGTAATGGATTTTTCTCTCCGAATAGTTTTTAGAATCCGAGCCTTCTTCGTTGTCATCAAAAGTTCCTATATAAGTTACTTTTCCTAAAGTCTCCAGGCTCTTTATAAATTCAGCACTATTGGAGTTCATGGCCACATAAAATACTCTTTCTTTCGGGAACGTTTTCGGGTCTTCAAACTTGATCTCCGGAATGGCTTCCTGGTAGCTGAACCATACTTCCGGAGAATATTCGGCATAACTGTACATTCTGGTGTTCTCTTTCTGAACTTGGCTTCTCATTGTAGCTAAACTTTTGAAACTTTTATTACTGTTAAGTAAGGTATCCAGAACAGGGATTCCGAAAATTCCTGTGCTTACCATCAGAAAAACCACCGTGTAAAATGCCTTTTCAAAATGGATCTTTCCGTAAATAAAATAAAATAATCCAATAGCAGCAATAAGAGCACAAACAGAAAATAAAACTGCGTAAATATTAATATTCAAAGGCAGGAAATAGATCCCTGTTGCAATTGCCAATGCAGCTACCGCAAGAATTGTGAATATGGTTTTATTAAGGTTGAGTTCCCATTTTTTTAAATTAAATTGCTGGAACAGGTAATGCAGATAATATCCTGTTGTTGCAGCCAAAGGTACCATCATCGGAAAAAGATAGCGTTCCTTTTTAGAGGGGATCAAAGACAAAAAGACCAACGAAAAAACAGTCCAATAGAAGAAAAGCATATAGATTTTCGGTTGTTCTGTTCTCTTTTTAATCATGGGGAAAATAAGCCCGATCACACTGTATAAAATCCATACTCCTGTCTGTACCGGGAAGCTTAAATATCTCGTGAAAGGTTTTACGTCCCTGTTTCCTCTTGCGGTTGCTTCTTTTTCCATAATGGCTAAGAAGGTTTCTGAATCGGCAAGGTAAATATAAATATACCACGAAAACCCGATAAGAACGGTAATAACGGCACATAAAATAATTCCACGGATCTCTTTCCATTTCGGCCATCCGAATAAGATGATATATCCAAGATAAAAAGGCGCAAGCAATACATAAGGTCCTGTAGGTCCTTTGCTTAATACGGAAAATCCAAACAAGATTCCTGCAACGAGGTAATTGGGAATAGTTTTGATGTCCTTTAATGCCAGAATGAAATAATACATCCCGATTACCATAAAACTATAGCTATAAATATCCCAGTTAGCCCTTCTTCCTACATATATCACCAGGAAATTAGTGATAAGAACCAATGAAGAAATAAAAGCAAGACGCAAATTATTGCTCAGGAAATGAACGATTTTATAAAAGTAAATCACCAGCAAAAAACAAGATAAAGCGGCAGGGAACCTCAATGCAGCGATATTCTGGAAGGAAAAAATTTCTCCCATCCATGCACTCAGCCACGTAGGCAAAGGAGGTTTTTCATATCGGGGAAGCTGATTCATGGTCGTGAAGATCCAATGTCCGTCGTCGGCCATTTCCCTTGCGGAAACAAAGTTCCTGGCTTCCATAATATCCACATACAATTTTCCTAAATGGGCAAAAAGCAAAATAGCGCTTACAGCCAGAAGCAAATAATACAGAGACCGCTGCTGAATTTTCATAACCTGGATAATTTGTGCAAAGATATTTAAAAGCTTCAATATCTTCATGTAATCTGAAATTTCGATTATCTTTGCAAATATTTTTACATCTATGAATGCAGACAAGTTTTATTCGGTTGTAGTGCCGCTTTACAATGAGGAAGAAAATGCTCCGTTGCTTATTTCCGCTATTGAAAGCGTACTGAAAAACTATCGCTATGAACTCATCCTGGTTGATGATTTTTCAACGGATAAAACGGTAAAGGTGATCAGAGATATCGCTGCTCCGAATGTGGTTTTAATAGAATTGAAGAAAAATTACGGGCAAAGCTCTGCATTGATGGCCGGAATCGATTATGCCACCGGAGATTATATCATTACCATGGATGGAGATATGCAGAATGATCCGACTGATATCCCGATGATGGTCAATAAGCTGGATGAAGATGGTGCGGATCTTGTTATTGGAAAACGTCAGAAACGCCAGGATAATCTTTTAAGGACTTTCCCTTCCAAAGTAGCTAATTTCATTATCAGAAGAACAACCAAATTAAATGTAAAGGATCATGGTTGTGCCCTGAAAGTTTTCACCAACGAAACAGCCAAAAACCTGGACTTATATGGCGAATCCCACAGATTTATTACCCTTCATGCCCATATTAACGGAGCCCGAATCTCGGAAGTTCCGGTAAAGCACCATGCAAGACAGTTCGGGGTGTCCAAATATGGGATCGGAAGAACCACCAAAGTGATTAATGATCTGATTCTTTTGCTTTTTAATCAGAAGTATCTTCAGAAGCCGATCTATCTGTTCGGAAACATCGGAATTGTTGCATTTGCTCTAGGGATGTTAATTAATGTATATCTTCTTATTGTTAAAATATTAGGACATTCTATCGGCGGAAGACCTCTATTGATCTTAGGAATTCTGCTGGTTTTTGTTGGGATTCAGCTTTTCACTACGGGGATCATCATAGATCTGTTGATGAAAACCTATTATGAGTCTCAGAAGAAGCGTCCGTTCAATATCAGAAAAATTTCCACTTTTTGAAAAAATTCAAAAAAATAGCGGTCACATCCCTGAAAATTGGCATTAGTTTGCTATTGCTGTATTTTGTTTTCAGGAAAGTACCTTTTTCAGATGTCTGGAAACTGATTAAAACATGTAATTATTATTTTTTACTATCAGCCTTAGCTGCATTTGTTGTATCCCAGGTAATTTCTTCACAAAGACTGCTGGCTTATTTCCACGCCAGCCAGTTTCTTATTCACAGAGTGGATAATCTGAAGCTGTATCTGATAGGAATGTTTTATAATTTCTTTATTCCCGGTGGAATAGGAGGAGATGCTTATAAAGTATATGTTTTGAATAAGCAATTTAGCTGGAGTGCCAAGAAATTGACAAAATCTGTACTTTGCGACAGGCTTTCCGGACTATTGGCTATCGTTGTGTTGATAGAATCTCTTGCGTTTCCCTTACTTTCCGGATATTTCAAGCTCTTGATTATTCCTGCGGTTGTAGTGACGATACTTATGAGCAGAATATTTTTCATGAAATTTTTCCCTGAATTTAAAAGAGTTTTTTATAAAACCCTATTGTATTCCTTAGGTGTTCAGATATGTCAATTGCTATCCATTTATTTCATTCTCAATTCATTTGCCCAGATTGAAGATGTTTGGATTTATTTTGTTGTTTTCCTGATCAGTGCTGTGTTAAGCGTAATTTCTTTTTCCGGAATCGGGGTCAGAGAATGGCTGTTCATGAAAGCAGCCCAGTATTTTACGTTTAATGCAGATATATCTGTTTCTACTGCAATGTTGTTTTCCTTTATTACGGCAGTGGTAGCCTTGGTTGGAATTGGTTTTCAGCTAAGGAAGTTCACCATTCGTCTTCAATAACATTTTATCCGTTTAATCTGTGTTTAATCTTTAAATTTGGTATATGTATTGCAATATATGCCTAGGATAATAAAAGTTTTTGTTTGTTTGAAATTAATTTATATTTTTAGCAATAGATAGACAACAAAAATATTTTATTGAAATTAAATAGATAAGAAATATGAAAAAATTATTATTAACATTTGTGCTTTCATTATTTGGAGTAATGTCTTTTGCTCAGATTGAAGGAAAGTGGAAAACAATAGATGATGAAACCAAACAACCGAAATCTATTGTGGAAATTTATAAAAAGTCAGATGGTAAGTATTATGGAAAAGTTTCCCAATTGCTTATAAAGCCGGCAAACCCTAATTGCGTGGAATGTAAAGATGACAGAAAAAACAAACCGATCCAGGGGCTGGAAATCATCAGAGGGCTGAAAAAAGACGGGGATGAATTCAGTGGAGGAACCATTACAGACCCTAAAACAGGTAAAACCTATAAATGTACTATTACAAGAAAAGGGGACCAGCTGAATGTAAGAGGATATGTAGGAGTATCTCTTCTGGGAAGAACCCAAACCTGGCTTAAAGTAAACTAATCAGGTTGACATAAAATTAATAAACGGCATTTCATGCAAATGAGATGTCGTTTTTGCTATGTGAATAATAAAAAAATGTTATTTTTGTACTCTAATTTTTCAAAAAAATATGGCAGAATATACTTTTCGTGAGGTAATTGCACAGGCAATGAGCGAGGAAATGCGTAAAGACGAATCCATTTACTTAATGGGGGAAGAGGTTGCAGAATATAACGGTGCATACAAAGCTTCAAAAGGAATGCTGGATGAGTTCGGTGCTAAAAGAGTAATCGATACACCCATTGCTGAACTTGGTTTCGCCGGAATTTCCGTAGGAGCTGCAATGAATGGAAACAGGCCGATTGTTGAATTTATGACCTTCAATTTCTCTCTGGTAGGAATTGATCAGATTATCAATAACGCGGCAAAAATCCGCCAGATGAGTGGAGGACAGTGGAATTGCCCGATCGTATTCCGTGGGCCTACTGCTTCTGCAGGACAATTAGGAGCTACCCACTCTCAGGCTTTTGAAAGCTGGTACGCCAACTGCCCGGGATTAAAAGTAGTGGTTCCTTCCAACCCTTACGATGCCAAAGGATTATTAAAAACTGCTATTCAGGATAACGATCCGGTGATCTTCATGGAATCTGAGCAGATGTATGGAGACAAAATGGAGATCCCTGAAGAAGAATACTATATCCCACTAGGAAAAGCAGATATCAAAAAAGAAGGTAAGGATGTTACCTTAGTGTCTTTTGGAAAAATCATGAAGCTGGCTATTCAGGCGGCAGAAGATTTAGCTAAAGAAGGTATTTCTGTAGAAGTAATTGACTTAAGAACAGTTCGTCCTTTAGATTTTGATACAGTTTTAGCTTCTGTTAAAAAAACAAACAGATTAGTTATTTTAGAAGAAGCCTGGCCATTTGCCTCTATCTCTTCTGAAATCACGTATATGGTACAGCAAAAAGCATTCGATTATTTAGATGCTCCTATCAAGAGAATTACCACTCCTGATGCACCTGCACCTTATTCTGCTGCATTATTTGCAGAATGGTTCCCTAAGCTTGAAAAAGTGAAAGAGGAAATCAAAAAAGCGATGTACGTTAAATAATTATAGAAAAAAACTTCCGAAAGGAAGTTTTTTCATTTATTATATTCATGAAGAAAAATGCCGAGGGATATAAATTTAATTTAAATTTGCGCTTTTAAAATTTAAAATTGCTGATATGGCAGAAGTTACAGAAGGAGGTCACCACTTTGATCTTAAAAAGCTTTCATTCGTTGGAGTTATTGTATCATTAGGAATCGTATTTGGTGATATCGGTACCTCGCCGCTTTACGTAATGAAGGCAATCGTAAATGCTCGAAAAGAAGGTGCTACAATGCCTTTCGATGAATACATTGAAGGAGCTTTGTCCTGTATTATCTGGACGTTAACC
>NZ_BAAFHL010000061.1:0-12657 GCF_042849955.1 Chryseobacterium barbadense | reverse complement strand
CTTCGATGGTGGTTAACGGATTCAGGATGGTGAATTTCAAATAAAACTGTCCGTTTACTTTAGTTCCCGCTACCAAAGCGTTTCCATGTTTATAGAGTTGTGATTTGATGTAGGTATTGATTCGGTTTAAATCGAATGTTTTAAATGGATCAGCGGAATAGCGGAATACCAAAGCGGATATATCGGAACGGTTCAGGAGTTCAAAATGCGGATCATTTTCAAGTAGAGTAGCAGCTTCACGGGCGGTATGAATGATTTTTTCAATATAATTTCCTAACCCTTTTTTACCGATAATTCGCAGGGTGAACCAAAGCTTCAAAGCATCAAATCTCCTGGTTGTCTGAATAGACTTATTCACCTGGTTCGGGATTTCATCTTCTTCATGATCTTTCGGATTAAGGTAATCTGCGTAATGGGTAATCAGCTTAAAATAACTTTTGTCTTTCACAAGAAAACCGCTGCTGCTCACCGGCTGGAAAAATGATTTGTGATAATCCACCGTTACAGAATCCGCATATTCAATTCCTTTAATTAGATAACGATAACGATCCGTTAAAAGCAATGCACATCCATACGCTGCATCCACATGGAACCAAAGACTGTATCTCTTCGCAATAGTCGCAATATTCGTCAATGGGTCTACATTTCCAAAATCTGTAGTTCCTGCTGTAGCAACTATTGCAATGGGAATATTCCCGTTTTCGATTTCCCTTCTGATGGCATCTTCGAGTAAAACACTGTTCATTCTGTAAGAACGGTCGGTTTTCACGGTTACAACAGCCTGTTCACCCAATCCTAAAATGGAAGCGCTTTTCTGGATGCTAAAATGAGCCGCTTCCGAAACAAATATCCTGAAACGATGGGCATTTTCCGGCAGTCCGTTTTTCTTGATATTATGATTGAAATATTTAATAGAGAAATAATCCCTTGCTAAAAGCATTCCCATCAAATTACTCTGGGAACCGCCACTGGTAAAGATCCCATCTGAAAATCGATCGTAGCCGATTTCCTTACAGGTCCACTCAATAAGCTTTTGCTCCATTAATGTTCCCCCTGCACTTTGGTCCCATGTATCCAAAGAAGAATTAATGGAACTGATCAGCATTTCCGCCGCAATGGCCGGGATCACTACCGGACAATTGAGATGGGCAACATATTTGGGATGATGAAAGGCTATGGCATGTTGGGTATAAAGGTTTTTTACTTCTTCAAAAACGTCTTCATACTTCTGTGGAGCATCATTAAGATTGATGTTTTCAAACTGTTTTCTCAACTCTTTCGGGGAGACTCCGCTGAAAGGCTGTTTCGCTTCTTCTAAAAATGCAATGATGCTTTCCTGAGCCTGGTACACCGCATTTTGGTATTCGTGAATATTGATATCACAAAATAAATTCTCCAGATTTGGGAAAAGGAGTTCCCTTTCCGAAACCGCTTGTTCGGTAATAGCTGTGTTCATAAAATACTGGATTGATGTTTCTTTTTACTTTTTTAAATAAGCTTCTAGGTCTTTTTAATGGTTTTGCTTACCGTCAGTTCGAGTAAAATTCCGCAGGAATTTGTATCGAGAACTTTTGAGTGGAACTACCAGAATATTAAGAGAGATTCTTCGCTTCATTGCATTTCACTCAGAATGACAAGGTCTTTGTCATTTCAATGACAGGGGAAATCTTTTAATAATTCCAGTATTTTATAATCAACAACTTCTCGATACGATTTTTTCAAAATCTACTCGAAGTGACGGTTCTTTATCTACTCTTTTGCAAATAATTAAAAGTTAATAGTTTATCGTGTAACCTACAGAAAGCGTAGTTCCGCGCCCTTGATAAGCAAATGCTTTCTGAGGAGCTCCGTAGAAAAATACGGAACGCTGTCCCCAGATTGTTGTATACTGTCTGTTGAAAATATTCTGTACTCCGAAATTGATGGTTCCCTTATTCAGTTTTACATCTCCGATAAAATCAAATAAGGTATACCCGTCTATTCTCATATCAGCAAGATCGGTGTAATTCATGGAATTCTGCATCTGAAGCCTTACAGAAAATCTTTTAGCATTCCATCCTGTAAACACCATGAATTTCGATGGATTGGTTGTGTAAACGGATTGATTTTGCCAGCCTTTATCAACGGTTTCTGTTTCAGATTCCATTAGCAAAATATTTCCTCCCAATTCAAGTCCTTGCGCAAATCGATAGCCAACAGCTCCTTCAAAACCGTAATTTCTAAGCTTTTGATCCAACAAAGAGATCGTGAAAGCTACATTATCAATTTTCAAGGTTTTATCTGAAAGTGCATAGAAGAATGATCCTTGTGCATATAAACCGGGTTCCGAACCATTGTTACGTCTGAAACCTAATTCCATCTGGTCGGTTTTTATTCCGCTCAATGGCTGTTCTGCGATATTCATACTGTTTAATAGGTTCCAGTGATTATTGGTCAATTGATATTTTCCAAAACCATAAGATTTGGCGGCATCAGGAACGGCAAATCCTTGTGAGAAGCTGAACCATGTTTGCCATGAAGGGGTTATTTTATATAATAAACTTGCGTTAAGCAATGTTACATCATAATTATTTTTACCTCCTTTCACCACATCAGCAGAATTTCCGTATCCGAAATGCATATACACCTGCTCTTTAAATCCTACAAAATCATCCAGCTTTACATTGATGAATTGTTGCCTTACTCCTCCGGAAAGCGTAAGCTTTTTGGTAATATTCCAATCTGCCTGAATGAAACCAGATAGGGTAGAGGTCTTTGTATCCGGATATCTTCCTACAAAAGCATCCGTTCTATTTACCAAACCTCCGGATTCACTGCTAATTTGTGGATTGAATATCGCCTGATCTCCTGTGAAGCGCTCAAAATCCGTATCAAATCCGTAGGTGAAATTGAACGCATTCCAGTTTTTACTCAATACCACTTTTGCTCCGTAAACACTGGTATTTCCTCTTGCAGAAGAAAGGAATACCGGAAGGATAACTCCTGCAGGCGGCTTGGGAACTTCCGCAAAGGATGCCCCGAAATCTACCTCTTCTTTTCTTCCGAAAGCCTGGAGCATCAGATTCTGCCCACCTAGCACATTTCGAAGATTATATTGTAAATTCCCCATCAAACGTTCTGTGCGCGGAACAATATCTGAATCTGCACCATCCATAACATTGATCAGATCAGGATTTTTTGTTGTAAACCCTATAAAGTTCGGTCCAAAGGAAAGCCATCTTTTATTTCTTACTTTTGAATTATAATATTGTAAGTCCAAACTTAAATCCTGATTGGAACTTAATGTAGCACTAATTCCTCCCAAGATATCTATGGATCTGTTATATTGGAAATCTGCTTGTTTTACATCGGTAATAATCTGGTCACTGTTAGCATCAAATGCACCTTCATTTTGGGTAAAAGCAGCTCCTAATCTGAATTTTACGGCATCGGTTCCTCCTGAAACAGACTGAGCGATCCTTTTGTCAAGGTCATTTTTATGAAACCCTGTTTTAACTCCTGCTGTCGTTTCAAAAGCAAGTTTATTGGATGATGGCTTTTTAGTAATGATATTAATGATTCCACCGGTAGAATCTCCGCCATAAATGGAGGAAGCCCCGGAAAGCACTTCAATTTTTTCAATATTAAAAGGATCGATGGAATCCAATTGCCTGCTTGTTGCTCTCGTACTGTTCAAGGAAACTCCGTTGATCATCACCAAAACATTTCTGCCTCTCATATTTTGGGCATAATTGGTTCGTCCCTGATTTCCAAAATCGAATCCCGGAATCATATTTCCCAATACTTCTTTCAACCCGGCTCCACCCCTGATCTGGGTTTGAAGTTCTTTTTCCCCGATTATCCAGACCGTTCCCGGAATATCACTGATCTGTTTAGGAGCGCGCGAAGAAACCAGGATGACTTCGTTGATATCTCTAGTTAGAATACTGTCCTGAACCTGAGCAGAAGCATTTACGGCAAATGTGGTCAATACAATGAAAGAAAGGGCATATTGTTTTTTCATTTATTTAGAATAATTAAAAATAGATGAGCAAATATAAATCATTCTTCTATTCACCAGGCTATGACATTTATCATATAAATCAAACTTGTGTGAATTCATTATCTCATTTGGAGTCTTTAGCTAAAAGGAATTACTCAAATAATATCTCATTTGGAGAAAAATAGATGGGTTCAGGATCAGATGGTGAATTTTGAATTTCGAAATTATATTTTTTACTGATGCAAATAAAAAGGCCACCGCAAGGGTGACCTCCAAAAAAACACAAATGATGAAAAAAAATTATTCGTCTCAAAGATAATAAATAAATTATGCTTTGCATAATTTACATAAAACTTTAATACTTTTTAACTCTTTGCCCTTTCTCCTTTGTTTAAAAAATAGATCATTGCCAAAGCAGTACATATTCCGGCTGTTAATTTTATAGCACTGGGAATTCCAGGAAGCAATGTTTTGCCATCAATTCCCATATTGCCTTTGGACTGCTCCAGGACATTACCATCTGTATCATGATCTTTATTGGCAATTTTCATAACGGCCCTCATCGTAGCCGAAGAAACAGTTCTGATGATGCCGGGAGCAATTCCATATAAGTTTTTGAACATAATGGAAAACCAATCGGGATAAACTGCATCTGAAGGTTTTTTGGCAACTTTCACCATCGCAGCCGCCAATTCGCGGGGATCAAAAGAGGGTGGCGGAGTACTGAGCTTTATCCCAGAATAATTAGCCGCATGCTCTATACCGGAAGACTTCTGAAAGCCCGGATATAATGCACAAATATGAATATCAGGAAAACCGGAAACTTCCCCCTGAAGCGTTTCCACCATACCCCGGATTCCGAATTTCGAGGCGGTGTAGGCAGTTCCGTAAGGAGCAGGCATCCAGCCGCCGATGGAAATATTATTAATCAGGACTCCTTTTTTTTGTTTTTTAAAAATCGGCAGAACCGCATGAGCACCGTACATATACCCTAAAAGATTGGTCTTTACAATCTGATCCACAACTTCCACAGGAGTTTCTTCAAATTTCCCAAAAGATAAAACACCTGCATTATTGACCCAATAATCAATACGCCCATTCATTCTCAAAGCTTCATCTGCCAGATGGCTGACCTCTTCCGGAATGGAAGTATCGGTAGGGACTACAAGCACTCTTGCTCCCAATTTCCTGCATATCTGTGCCGTATCCTGTAAAGCATCTTCACCACGTGAAGCCAACACAAGATGAGCACCTTCTTTTGCAAAAGCTTCTGCTGTTGCTTTTCCTATTCCGCTGGAAGCTCCCGTAATAACCACGGTTTTTCCAAAAAGCGGTGATATGGTGTGTAGAGGTTTCATGCCTAAAAAAGTCCAAAAGTCAGACCATTTAAGGGCGGGATTAAACTTTTTTTAATTGTAAATTAAATTTACCCTACTGGTAATGAATGCATTATAGTATACCGATTATGACCTTACTCATAAAGAAACATCTGTATAAAAACTAATTTTGCTAACACCAATAAATATTCATTATGAAAGCGAAGCAGATTCCAGGAGTTCCCATCCAGAAAAGTGGGAGCTTTCACGATACAGAAAGTGAGAAGCATTTTGAAAATTCCTCTATTGCATCTGAAAAGTTCGATATTCTGAAAGAAAGATTTTTTTCTATCAATCGCTGGAAAAGCTTTACCGGTGCACCCTTAGCAGACTTTAAGCTTTTCAATTCCAATGGAAATGCTATTGAACAAATGCCCGAAATAGGAAATTTTATAAGAATAGATATTCCCGGGCCGGGAGAAACAGAATCCAGAGGGTATGACTGGGTAGAAATTGTTTATATTTCTCATCAGCATACGGAACAATCGGAAAGTTATATTTTAACCTGCAGACCTTCAAAAATTCCGGGTATCACCACCAACCCGCATATTGCTCATTTTTACTCCAATGCAGCCACTTCTACATTCATGATTCAAAAAGAAGGCCGAAAGATAAAAGCCGGAATTTACGGAAGGAATGAAAAGCCTAATCTCAATGCCCGTTTCATTGATAAAATCAGAAATATCCTGATCGCCTGGGGAGGTATGACCGGTTTTTCAAAAATCCAATGGAAAAGCCTTACAGAGGGATTATTGGATTTCTGACCTGGATATAATCAGTTCCTGTTATTATTTTATTATTCTTTACTCGTGTTCCGCTTCGGATAAAGGATTAATCGAATAGAAGGATTATTGGTAATGAATAACCGCAGCCATTCCAACGCCAGGCGGATCTTATTCCTGAAACCAACCAATGGCAATATATGGATAAACAACCATGTCAACCATGCTATAAATCCTTTGAAAGAAAATTTAGGAAGATCAACTACCGCATTGAATTTAGAAATAATGGCCATAGTCCCTTTGTTATTGTATTGAAAAGGATTCAGCACTTTTTCGTCTTCAATCCGTTTAAAATTGGTTCCAAGATTTTTGGCCTGTTGTATGGCCACCTGTGCCAATTGAGGATGTCCTTTCGGATATTCCTTGTCTGTAAGCTGAAGACAGATATCTCCTAAAGCATAAATATGATCGAGCCCCTGAACTTTATTATAGGCATCCACTAGAATTCTTCGTCCTTTATCTATACTTGTGTCCGGAAGTCCGGGAACTTCTCTTCCAATAACACCGGAAGTCCAGATCAATGTTTCTGTAGGAATCATTTTTCCGTCGGATAGTATTACTTTTCCATCCGTATAATCTTTTACGGATACATTAAGGAGGATTTTTACCCCAAGCTTTTCCAAGGTCTGATAAGCTGTTTCCTGAGCCATTCCGCTCATCGACGAAAGTAGATTGGGAAGTGCGTCAATAAGGTATAAATTTGAAAGTCCAAGCTTGATTTCCGGATATTCTTTTTCGGCAATATATCTTCCCATTTCAGCCAGCATTCCTGCCAGTTCCACACCGGTTGGGCCTCCGCCGGCGATCACAACATTCTGAAGCTTTTCAGCTGTTTTCACATCTTTATTACGGGCTGCTTCTTCAAGATTCAAGAGCATATAATTTCTTAAATAAAGGGCCTCTTCAATATTTTTCATAGGAAGCGCACACCGTTTCACATTTTCCATTCCGAAAAAGTTGGGTTCCGTACCTAAAGCCAATACCAGGTAATCATATTTTAAACTGCCCGTATCTGTTTCAATGGTTTTACTTTCGGGATTCACCTTAAGCAGACTTCCCATATGAAAATGAATATTATTATACCTGGAAATGAGCTTACGAAACGGATAACTGATATTGGAGGCCTCAATGAAGGAAGTAGCCACCTGATAAATAAGGGGTGGAAAGAAATGATAATTGTTTTTATCCACGAGAGTAACCCGGAATCTGCTGTCGTTTTTTAAGGATTTAATCAGGTTGATGCCTGCAAATCCTCCGCCTACAATGATAACGTGCTTTTTCATAGTAAATATATATTGAAGTGGTAATGAATATCCTTCAATAATAAGACCAAATCAGTCTCCATGATATGAACTCTGCATGATGTTTGCTGATTATTCATCAACCCAATCTAAATATGAATATGAAAACAGACATTTTAACAGAAAAGCACAGACTCGGATTAGGAGGTGTAGCCATTGGTACTGCCTTCGCGGATATTACGGATGAACAGGCACATGAAGTCCTGCAAAAAGCATGGGATCTCGGTATCAGATACTATGATACATCTCCATGGTACGGACTTACAAAAAGTGAACGGAGATTCGGCAAGTTTCTCCAAACCCAAAACAGAGAGGAATTTGTTTTTTCAACAAAAGTTGGAAGGCTGTTCGAAGAAGTTCCGGAATCTGAAGTTCCGCCCACTATGTGGAAAAATCCTTTGAATTTTGACTTTGAGCATAATTACACTGCCGATGCTGTCATAAAATCCATTGAAGACAGCTTACACAGAACCGGTCTTGATTATATTGATATTGTATATATTCATGATTTGTCTGAAGACCAGGTGGGAGACCGTTATCCTTATTTTCTGGACCAGGCTAAAAAAGGAGCATTCAAGGTTCTTTCCGAACTTCGCAGCCAGGGTGTCATCAAAGCCTGGGGAATGGGCGTGAATAAAATTGATCCTATTCTTGACTGTATTGAAACTGCTGATCCTGATATCTGTCTTTCAGCTACTCAGTATTCCATTTTAGAACATGAAGAAGCTGTTGACAGATTGCTTCCTGCCGTACAAAAAGCGGGAGTGAAGCTTGTTTCCGGAGCGGCATACAATTCAGGGTATATCGGTGGGAAGGAACGGTATAATTATAAGGAAATCATTCCGAAGGGAATGGCCGAAAAGCGGGACAGAATACAGAAAATTGCCCAAAAATATGATATTGATATTATCGATGCTGCCGTTCATTTTGTATTAGCAGCTGATGAATTTGTTTCCATTATTCCGGGAGCAAGCAAACCTGAACAAGTACAGGATAATGTTGATGCTCTTGAAACATTAATCCCTTCCGATTTCTGGAAAGATTTAAAATCCGAAGGATTGATTTATGAAAAGACACAAGTTCCTCAATAAAAAAAGAGACCTGATTACAGGTCTCTTTTATATATACTTACATTAGTTACATTGCTTTACTATTAAGCGCTGTATCTGCTATTTTGGTCAGCAGTTCATCACACTTTTTCTCTTCCTTCAGAGTATCCAATAAATTCTTAAGGCATTCATCTTCTTTCAGAACTTTAGCATACGCTGCAAGAGTACCGTACGTAGCAATCTCATAATGTTCTACTTTCTGGGCGGCACCTATAATACCAACGTCTCTCACTGCTCCAGGCTCAGTTTCCTCCATAATACTTTTCCCTTCATCCAGTAAACCTTGCATCGCATCACACTTCTTAGCCTGAGCTTTTTTTCCCAGTGCCGAAAAGCAGGCTTCCAGTCTTTCCACATGCATTTCCGTTTCCGTGATATGCTTGTCGATACCGGCTTTAAGCTTTTCATCCGTAGCATTTTTCAGCATTTTTGGCAAAGCTTTAAGTAATGCCTTTTCAGCCCAGTAAATATCCTTTAATGAATCTTCAAACAGATCTTTTAATTCCTTCGAAGCATTCTTTTTAGCAGGAGTCTTTGCTGCTGTTCCAGCCGGGGTTTTCTTTACAGCTGTTTTTCTGGTTGTGGTTTTCGTTTCCATAATATATAAATTTAGTGATTGATGTTATTGCCAGATAAACTGCAATTATAAGACCAACCTTGAATTTACGGATACCACATGTACCGGGTTAAACACCATAATCAACCATTATTGTTGTTCATAAAAGAAAACATTTCGGTAATCGGGGAAATTATTATAACTTGCGTCAATTATGATGTCCAAACGTTGCAAATATGCTTTAAAAGCAATGGTCAGATTAGCCCGAAACTACAATCAGGGCTTTCTGCCTACCTCGGTTATTGCAGTGGAAGAAAACATTCCGAAAAAATTTTTAGAACAGATTCTGCTTGAATTAAAAAGGGCCAAGCTTGTCAATAGTAAACAGGGAACCGCCGGTGGATATTATTTATTGAAATCACCGGATGAAGTGTCTCTGGCGGATCTCTACCGAATTTTTGACGGTCCTATTGCTTTAACGCCTTGTGTATCCCTGAATTTTTATGAACCCTGCACTGATTGTGTGGATGAAGAGACATGCTACCTTAGGAATGAACTTATTAATGTTCGTGAAAAAACCAGAAAAAGTATGATGGAAGCTACTTTAACAGCCTTTATGAAAAAAAAATGATTTTTTTTGCTTCTAAATTCTACTAATTTGATAGGATATATAGAATTAATATTTATATTTGCAATCATTAATTATAATTTAGCAATGGGAAACCATCTGAAAACAGAATTCGAAACATTGATAGGAGAGGCTTCTAAAGCTACTTCTCAAAATAATTTATTGTCCGTATTAGTTGAAAAATTCCCCAATCAGGTTATTTTTTCCACCAGCTTCAGTTATGAAGATCAGGTAGTCACTCATTTGATCAAGGATCTGGATGTAGCCATTTTTACATTAGATACCGGAAGACTTTTTGAGCAGACCTATGAAACCTGGACAGCCACAAAAGCTTTCTTTAAAAAAGACATCAAAGCTTATTATCCGGATACGGAAGAACTGCAAAAATTTGTTACGGAAAACGGACCGGATTCCTTTTACCAATCTGTAGAAAAAAGAAAGGCATGCTGCAATATCCGTAAAGTACATCCCTTGAAAAAAGCACTTCAGGGATATAGTGTATGGATCACAGGATTACGATCGGAGCATTCTCTGAACCGGCAAAATATACCGCAGTTGGAATGGGACGAAGATAATCAGATCATTAAATTTCATCCGATCCTGCACTGGACCACCCAAGAAGTAACCGAGTATGTTCAGAAACATCAGTTACCCTACAACTATCTTCATAAAAAAGGATTTGCAAGTATAGGATGTGCTCCATGTACCAGAGCGATCCAGGAAGGAGAGGATTTCAGAGCAGGCCGCTGGTGGTGGGAAGATGCCAATAAAAAAGAGTGCGGTTTACATATTCATCAATAAAACAAACAAAATGTCAACATATCAGTTCAATTATTTAGATCAATTAGAATCCGAATCTATTTACATATTAAGGGAAGTAGCGGGACAATTTGAACGCCCTGCATTGCTGTTCAGCGGGGGAAAGGACAGCATTGTTCTGGCACATTTGGCGTCCAAAGCATTCCGTTACGGAAAAATCCCTTTCACATTTGTACATATAGATACCGGTCACAACTTCCCGGAGGTATTACACTTCCGGGATAAGTTAGTGAAACAACTTGAAGTGGATTTAGTAGTCAGACAAGTTGAGGACACCATTAAAACCAGAAAGCTGACAGAACCTAAAGGAAAATTTCCAAGCAGAAACTGGTTGCAAACCTTCACATTGCTTGATACTATTGAGGAATTTGAATTCGATGCCTGCATCGGAGGAGCCCGAAGAGATGAAGAAAAAGCACGTGCCAAGGAAAGGATTTTTTCCGTTCGTGATGAATTCGGACAATGGGACCCTAAGCTTCAACGCCCGGAATTATGGAACATTTTCAATGGAAGAATTCATAAAGGAGAAAATGTGAGGGTATTTCCAATCAGTAATTGGACAGAGTTGGATATCTGGAATTATATCCGCAGAGAAGAAATAGAGCTTCCTTCCATTTACTTTTCTCATGAAAGAGAAGTGATAGACCTTAACGGACAGTGGATCGCCAATTCTCCGTTTGCAACATTAGAATCTGATGACATTATCACCACAAAAAAGATCCGTTACCGCACTGTGGGAGACATGACCTGCACCGCTGCTGTGGAATCTGATGCCGACACTATAGATAGAGTTATTGATGAAATACTGGCCACCAGGATTTCCGAGCGCGGAGAGACAAGAATCGATGACAGAGTTACAGAAGCCGCGATGGAAGACCGTAAAAAAGGAGGCTACTTTTAAATAAATGGTACAATATAATTGATAAATGACTTTGGAAATATGCAGTTGAGAATGAATTATCATTGATCAATTATCATTAATAAAAATAATATGGATATTTTAAGATTTATAACCGCAGGAAGTGTAGATGACGGGAAAAGCACCCTAATCGGCAGACTGCTTTACGATAGCAAAAGTATTTTACAGGATCAGTTAGAAGTCCTGGAAAAGCATTCTAAAAATAAAAATGAAGATGGGGTAGACCTCGCCCTTTTAACAGACGGTTTGCGTGCGGAAAGAGAGCAGGGAATTACCATTGATGTAGCATACAGGTATTTTTCAACCCCAAAAAGGAAATTCATCATTGCTGATGCTCCGGGACATGTTCAGTATACGAGGAATATGATTACCGGCGCTTCCAACTCGGATTTAATGATCATCCTGATCGATGCCCGTAAAGGAGTGATCGAGCAGACTAGAAGACATTCCATTATTGCATCATTGCTGAAACTGAAAAAAGTGGTCGTGGCCATTAACAAGATGGATATGATTGACTATTCCCAGGAAGTATATGAATCTATACAGGACGATTATTCAAAAATAGCAGAAAACCTGGGATTGAATAATGTGAGTTATTTCCCGATCTCAGCGCTTAAAGGAGACAACATTGTTTCATTATCTTCTAAGACAGATTGGTACGAAGGAAGCCCTTTACTGGAATATTTGGAGAATGTTGAGCTTAATGAAGAGTCTGATAATGGAAACCGCTTTCAAGTTCAGTATGTTATCCGCCCCCAAACGGAAGAATTGCATGATTACCGTGGATATGCAGGAAAGATCGTGAGTGGTCAATTTCAAAAAGGAGACAAAATTTTTATCCTTCCGGCAGGTCTTACCACTCAGATATCCAAAATTGAAATCAATGGAGTGGAAGTAGATGAAGCCTCCGAAGGACAGCCTGTAGTATTACATATTTCAGATGACCTTGATATCAGCAGAGGGGATTTCTTCACTACTACCGAGCAACTTCCTCATGTTGAAAAAGATGTAGAAGTTTTATTATGCTGGCTTGACCAGAAATCCCTTCAACCCGGGAATAAGTATTTGCTACAACATCACAGCAGACTCCTAAAAGCAGTAGTAAAGGAAGTAGATTATAAAATCAATGTCAATACTCTCGCACATGAAAAGGCAGAAGGAGATATCAGGCTTAATGAAATTGTA
>NZ_BAAFHL010000060.1:0-12704 GCF_042849955.1 Chryseobacterium barbadense | reverse complement strand
ACAGAATTCGCATCATTCAAAGGCATTTTGGAGGTATAAAAGTGGGAATAATCGATAGAAAGCTTTTGAAAAAATACAAAATTCAGCAAACTGCTTATGCTTGTTGCCGGAACACCGGTGAGATCATTTCCGGAAAAGTCTTCCGTATTTTGTGTATAATTTTTAAACTTAAAATCGTAGAAGTTTCCTGAAAACCTGAATTTAAAACGGCTAAAAAAGAAATTTTCCAAATTAAAATTTTTCGATTCTAAAAGCACCTCAATTCCTTTTTGTACGGTACTTCCCTGGTTGATAAAATATTCCTGCCCCATTTCATTCTGTCTTCTGACAATGGCATCTTTCATCCTGAAATCAAAATAGCTTCCTTCTATAAAAATGGTATTTCCGAATTGTTTCCTGATGCCAATTTCTTTGTTCCAGCCATATTCCGGACGGATGTTCAGATTAAATTCCTGGTTGGAAGAACGGATTTCTTCGTTGGTTGGTGCAGAATTGCCTTTTCCTATTTTCCCTCTTACCGAAAATCCTTTCCCGAAAAAATAAGTAATTCCGAAATTGGGCAGCCATTGGTTTTTAAAATTGACTTTGCCATTATCAGATGCCGGAAATACTCTTTCCCAGGTATAAGAGTTGGAGTTCAGGCTTATAGAAATATCGGTAAATAGCTTTTCACTAAAATTCAGTTTCTGTGAGAGGAAATAAAAACCGGACCTGTTGGTGAGCTCATCAAAATTCTGCGGAGCTCCTTCAATACCCTTGTCATTATCATAATTTTTGACCAGTATATTGTTGATTCCTCCTTCAAAACCTAATCTCCATGCAGCAGCAATTTTACTCGAGCTGTATTCATAATTAAAATGGGTCCTTAAAGCAAAGTTTTTCTCAAATCTATTCTCAAAATTAGTAATAAAAGGGTTTTCAAAATCCACATACGAACCCTGGATCAGGATAAAATGGGAGAAAGCAGGTTTTATATTGTATTCATGGGAAATTCCCGCCAGAAACATTGCATTGCGGATTCCTGCGTCCTGTTCTTTGGCACCGGGAAGTGTTGGCGTTGCCAGTCTCGCCTGTTTGCGATTCGTTTGCATTTGCTCCAAGGTTAATCCGCCAGGCGTCTCATAATCAAGGTCTGAAAATAACAGTATCGCATTGAATACTCCTTTCACCGAATATTGAAACTGATCTTTGAGAAAAACCTGTTTCCTCTCCACAGCAGATTGTTCTCTATAAGAATCCGTTCTGTAATAATTCTGAAAAATTTCAAAAAAATGTTTCCCCGATTGTTTCGAAAAGTCAAAACTCTGATTAAAGGTCCCATAACTTCCCACACTAAGATTTGCATACAGATGATCTGACTTCTTTGTCTGAAGGAGAATAGTTCCGCCCGTTACTGCCCCGTAATCACCACTTTCCGGTCCTCTATAAACTTCCATTCGGTCTATAAGCTCCGGAGAAATCACATTGATATAAGTATTTCCTGAAGCATCCGATAAAATAAAATCATTCAGATATACTTTCATATTCCGAACTCCGAAAGGCGATCTTAATGTACTTCCCCTTACTGAAATCCTGTAGCTTCCCGGAGAACGTTCTTCCATTCTCGCTCCTGGAATCTGATTGACGGATTCCAGCATTCTTTCCGGAGTATTCTGATTCAGGAGGTTTTCAGACACCACTGAAATCGATTTTGTGGAGGCCATAAAAGGAACCGGTTTCTTATAGGCATCAATTCTGACTTCTGAAATTAAAGTAGCTGAATCTTTCTCCTGGGATAAGAAAAAAAGGCTGTAAAAAACTAAAAGCAAGGAATATATTCTCTGCATTAATAGAATTTAGAAATTAGAGGTTAAAAGTTAGTAAAAATTATTTTTTCATAATATGAGTGTAAGCATAACGAAAAAGTTACGGGCATTGACGCCCGTAACTTCATTTTGTAACGTTCCAGCTTCTAACTTCTGGCCTCTAACTTCTCACTTCTTTCTTATCTTTCAGCATCCATGGAATGATGAAGTAAAAAGCCACTGCAATAAGGATAGCCAAAACCCCCGTTCCTATCCATAAAGTTTCAAACCCGAACTGATCCGCAATCATTGTTCCCAGATACGGAGTAATGATGAATGCAATGGAAAAGGAAATTCCGTTCAGTCCCATATAAGCTCCTTTGTTATGCTCTCCCGAACGTAAGGCGGTAATGGTAGACATAAAAGGCAATGTCCAGATTTCCCCGATGCAAAGCAGAGTCATAGAAATCACCAGCGTAATCATGCCATAGTCAAATGCCAGCATTGCATAAGAAAAGCCGCACAGGAATGTCCCGATCAACATGGTAAAAGCCAGGTTAAAATATTTCTCTGCAATCTGTACCAAAGACATTTCCAGCAATACAATAAGAAAACCGCTGTATCCCAAGATATATCCTATATTTTGCTGACTGAGATGAGCCGTATCTTTGTAGAATATCGTTAATGTGCTGAACAACTGGAAAAAACATATGGAGAACAGCATACAAAAGAAACAATAGATCAGGAATTTATTGTCTTTGTAAGGCGAATTGTCTTTAGCAGCAGCTCTGGCTTCTCTTACTTTTTGAGCTTTGACTACCTCGAACTTATTTCGTTTCCCAAAAAACCAAATGTACAACAAGCCTGCAAGCAAAGCTGCCGAAGCATTGCTATAAAACAGGAATTCATAAGAAATGGCTGACAAGATCCCACCCAATGCAGGCCCGATTGAAAATCCCAGATTGATCGCCATACGGTTTAAGGAAAAGGCTCTTGTAATATTTTCAGGTTTTGCATACTTGGTAATCGCTACCGAATTGGCAGGACGAAAAGCTTCGCTTACAATACTTTGAGCCAAAATAATACCTGCCAATCCTACCTCTGTCGTAAAAAGGGGAATCAAACAAAATAACGGCACACTCAGCAATAAACTCAGGCTTTGTACACGATATTCACCAATACGGTCGGTAATCATACCACCTAACCAGGAACCTATTACCGATCCTATTCCGAAAAAGCTCAGGACAATTCCTGAATTTTCAATGCTGAAATGCAAATGCGCCGTCATGTATACTCCTAAAAATGGGAGCACCATAGATCCGGAACGGTTGATGAGCATTACCAATGCTAACATCCAGCTTTCCTTGGAAAGCCCTTTAAATGAACTTGTATATAGATGTAATAATTTCACAATTTCTAATTTTAGTTTTAATATTTATCTGATTTTGGTTTTAAATTATCAATTGAGTAAAAGCTCTTACTGTTCTCGATACATTTTTCTTCATTTCATTCCGAAAAACACTTGAACTGACAAAAAAACAGGGCCTGTAAAATAAGCCCTGTTCCTTTTATATTGATATAATAAGATTTTACTCCGGCTTATAAGAGTCTTTTAACGTTACTGTACGGTTGAATACCAAATTATTATCCGTAGAATCCTGATCTTTCGTGAAATATCCGATTCTCTGAAACTGAAGAGGTTCTCCAACTGCCACATCTTTTAAACCAGGTTCAGCGAACCCCTGAACGATAGTCATGGATTCCGGATTGATGAAGTTTAAGAAGTCTACATCTTTTTCCGCATCAGGCTGCTCTACCGTGAACAGTTTATCTAAGATTCTCACTTCAACCGGCAAAGCATGTTTCGCAGATACCCAGTGCAGTGTTCCTTTTACCTTTCTTAAACTTTCTTCTGTACCGCTTCCTGATTTACTTTTCTCGTCATACGTTGCATAAATGGTGGTAATTTCTCCGTTTTCATCCTTTTCTACTCTTTCCGCCTTGATGATGTAAGCAGATTTTAAACGGACCTCCCCTCCTAATTTCAATCTGAAGAATTTATTATTCGCTTCTTCCTTGAAGTCTTCACGCTCAATATATAATTCTCTGGAAAACGGAATTTCTCTTGTTCCTGCATTTTCCTGTTCAGGATTGTTTTCCGTTTCTACCCATTCTTCCTTATCTTCGGGATAGTTTTCAATGATCAATTTGACCGGATCTACCACAGTCATGACACGTTTTGCCACTTTGTTCAGGTCTTCACGGACGCAGAATTCAAGCAACTGAAGCTCAATAAGATTTTCTCTTTTCGCAACCCCCACTTTTTCAATAAAATTTCTGATGGAAGCCGGGGTAAAACCTCTTCTTCTCATTCCTGAAATCGTAGGCATTCTGGGATCATCCCATCCAGTCACAACCTTTTCAGCCACAAGCCTTTGCAGTTTTCTTTTGGAAGTGATCATATAAGAAACATTCATCCTTGCAAATTCTCTTTGCTTCGGTGCTACTTTGGATTCGTCATATACCTGCTCCAGATACCAATTGTACAGTGGTCTGTGGTTTTCAAATTCCAGAGAGCATAATGAATGGGAAACTTGTTCTAAATAATCTGACTCTCCGTGAGCCCAGTCATACATCGGATAAATTTTCCATGCTGTTCCTGTTCTGTGATGTGGTCTTTTTAAAATTCTATACATCACGGGATCACGCATGTTCATATTAGGTGACAACATATCGATTTTTGCACGAAGTGACATTGAACCTTCTTCAAATTCACCGTTTTTCATCCTTTCGAATAAATCTAATGATTCTTCAACAGGGCGGTTTCTGTATGGAGATTCCACTCCCGGTTCTGTAGGGTTCTTTCTTTGTTCCGTGATGATTTCTGACGGCTGCTCATCCACGTAAGCTTTTCCTTCTTTGATCAACTGAACGGCCCATTCATAAAGCTGCTGGAAGTAATCGGATGCATACAATTCTTTATCCCATTTGAAACCTAACCATTCAACGTCTTTCTTAATAGAATCTACGAATTCCTGCTCTTCTTTTTCAGGATTCGTATCGTCGAAACGAAGGTTGACGGGTGCATTGTATTTTTCACCCAAACCAAAGTTGATGCAGATGGCTTTAGTATGCCCTACATGCAGGTAACCATTAGGTTCAGGCGGAAAACGGAAACGGATCTGATCTTTATTCAAACCGTTTGCCAGATCATCTTCAATTATTTGCTCAATAAAATTGAGTGATTTTTTTTCTTCTTCCATTACGTTCGCTTTATTTTATGCAAAAAAAGTTTCACAAAGTTATGGAAAATTTAGGGTTTACGAAAGTGATAATTTTAAGGTCCAATAGTTTATTATTCAATAATTTTTCCGAAATTTCTAACCACTAAAACTAACCGACCACAAAACTATAAACATGGCTGTTTATATACTTAGCAATAGAAAAATCATTCGCCATAAAGGCGAAAAGGCTGATTCGTTTTCCAATGATGAATACTCTATTCCTAACTTCAGGATCGCAAAATGTGACTTTGAAGGGTATAAAGAACCTACCGCACAAGCCAAAAAGAAGAAAGACTATACCAACCGAAACATCTTAAACTACAAATTATTTTCAGAACCTGAAAAACAGGGTTACGAAGATGTTCTAGAAGTTTTACTGAATGAAAAAAACAATAAGACATCCGGATTAACAGCTAATAATTTAGGCGGAACCCAAAGAATGTTTTATGAGCTCTACAAAAACATGTCTTCTACTAAATTGAGAAGTGATGTTCTGATATTTATTCATGGATATGCTTATGATTTTGATGATGAGCTAAAAGCAATTATCGATCTCAAAAAATTGTTTATTGATAATCCCGAGTCTCCGGTTGAGCACATTCTTTTTATAAGCTGGCCGGCTTCAAGCAGTATTGTTCCTCTCACTTATTTTGATGATAAGGCGGCAAGTATCAATTCAGGAAATTCTTTAATGAGACTGTTTTATTTTTACACCCAGTTTTTGAAGGATATTTTTTCTCATAAAACTCTTGCACCTTGTAATCAGAGAATTCATATGATGGCCCATTCTATGGGAAACAGGGTGCTTCAAAGCATGTTGTACAGCCTTAAAAAGGAGAACATTGTAAGGGTTATCGATCAGGTCCTTCTCTTGAATGCGGATGTATCTTATAAAGTATTTGATGATTCCGAAGACTCATTTAATAAGCTTCCGTTATTAGCCAACAGGGTTTCCATTTACCTGAACAGAAAGGATGCCATTTTAGGAATTTCACAGTTTACGAAGAATATTCTCACCCCAAGGCTTGGAAAGAATGGACCGAGCAGCATTGAACATTTTAAAGATATTGTTTCTATTATCGACTGTACATTTATTGAGGATGATCTGCTCAATACCCTGAAGTTTGATGTGGGAAATCATTGGGGCTATCTGTCGAGTTCGCAGGTCCAGGGGGATATTTTTCAAAACCTGAATGGAATAGACAGGAATCTGATAACCAACCGATTAAAAAACAACGAGAATACATTCACAATTATTTCCTAACGAATTATTAATTAAACTTTAATTAATAAATATGTTTGTTAAAGTTAAAATTAATGATGTAAAATGGCATAAAGATTGTAATTCTTTACGCAGGGAAATACTAAATTTTTTTATTATGGAAAGAGTAAAAAAAACGTTTTCTCATATATTGAGTTATATCAAGAAAACAATTTTCGTAAAAGATGTGATTTAATATCACACAGAGTGAAAAGAGCAAATTACAATCCTAAAAACTAACAACCTATCCGACCCTAGAATTACTATTTAAAAAAAACAGTTCGTCGCCTTGTAAATCTAATTGACTTTTAAAGTTATTAGTAAAGAGACCTCCTGTCCCTAAACCCTGAGGCATTTTACTGTTTTTGGTATATGTGTACTGAGCAATAGCATTCAGTCCTACATTACTTTCCAGAGCGGAAGTGATCCACCAACCTATGCCTTGTTCCTCTGCAGAAGAAATCCATTCATCAGAGCCCGCAAATCCACCAACCAATGAAGGTTTCAATATGATATATTGAGGACGTATGGCTTCCAAAAGCTTTTTCTTTTCAGACAGTTCAATGATTCCGATCAATTCTTCATCCAGAGCAATGGGAGTTGAAGTTTGGAAGCATAGTTCAGCCATGTCTCTCCGTTTTCCGGCTTTTATAGGCTGTTCAATGGAATGAATCTGCAGGTCGGCAAGCTGCTGTAGAACAATTTTTGCTTCATCGGATGTAAATCCGCCATTGGCATCAACACGCAATTCCAGTTTTTCTTTTGAGAATTTTTCTCTTAGCTTTTGAAGGATTTCATATTCTGATTTCCAGTCAACTCCAATTTTCAGCTTAATACAATGAAAACCTTTGTCCAGTTTATCCTGAATCTGTTCTTCCATGTATTCTATATCCCCCATCCAGATCAATCCATTGATGATAATCGGGGATTTTCCGTCTGTAAATTCGCTTGGAAAATAGAGATGACCGCCATGCTTCAAATTCAACACAGCCTGTTCATATCCGAACCAGATGGAAGGGAATTCCTTTAATTCTTCCTTTAAATGTTCTGCATCACGTTGAATATTTTCACAAAGCCATTGGAGCTTTTCTTCATAATCCGGCCTGTCATCGAAACTTAACCCTCTGAAAATAGCACATTCTCCTGTTCCTTTTTTATCATTTTCTGAAACCTCAAGAATAAATGTCTCTTTATCATACAAAACGCCTCGAGATGTTCCACTCGGGCGTTTGAATTGTAATAAATATCTGAAATATTTTGCTGTCATTATTTTACGCTGTCAATTCGCATAAATTCTTCTGCTTTTTCTACCATTTCGATGCTTCCACAGAAGAATGGGATTCTTTGATGAAGTTCGGCAGGCTCTACTTCCAAAATTCTTCTGAACCCGTCCGTAGCTTTTCCACCGGCCTGTTCTGCTAAGAAAGCCATCGGGTTACATTCATATAACAATCTCAATTTACCGTTGGGCGCCTGTGAATAAGAAGGATAAATGTAGATTCCTCCCTTCAGCATATTTCTATGAAAATCCGCCACCAAAGAACCTATATATCTTGAGGTGTAAGGACGATCTCCCTCTTCCATCTGGCAGTATTTGAGATAATTTTTAACTCCCTGAGGGAATTTGATGTAGTTTCCTTCGTTGATGGAATAAATCTTACCGTTTTTAGGGAATTTAAGATTTGGGTGAGAAAGATAATAGGTACCTAAAGATGGATCAAGAGTGAATCCATTTACGCCGTTTCCGGTAGTATAAACAATCATTGTAGAGGATCCGTAAATTACATATCCTGCTGCTACCTGATTGATCCCTTTTTGTAAGAAATCCTCCAACTGAACAGGTGTTCCCGGTTCACTTACTCTTCTGTAAATGGAAAAAATAGTTCCTACGGAAACATTCACATCAATATTGGAAGAACCGTCTAAAGGATCAATAAGCACAACATATTTGCTCAAATGACCGTTTTCACCACATTTAATGTCGATGAAATCATCATTCTCTTCTGAAGCAATTCCACAAACGACTTCTCTTTGAGATAATGCTGTAATAAAAATATCGTTGGCAAGAACATCCAGTTTCTGCTGCTCCTCTCCCTGAATATTCTGATTGCCCGCTACTCCGGTAATATCTGCAATTCCTGCTTTATTTACTTCTCTGTTTACCACTTTTGAAGCCAACCTTATAGCACTTAGAAGACGGGAGAGCTCCCCTGTTGAATACTGAAAATCATCTTGCTTGTCAATAATAAATTCTCCTAAAGTCTGTAATGATTGATCTGACATATTGTACTTTTTATGTTTTCCCAAATTTCGTAAAATTTATATGATTTGAAAAGAAATTCTCACAAATTACGTTACCGCCTGTTTTTCAATACAATACAAAACTTATCTCTTAAGTCATTCATAATTTTGCGACTTTATTATATCTCCGAATTTCTATACTAAGGTTATGGAATTGTGGTAAGTTCCGGTTTTTCCGAACCTAATTCAACGGGTTATTTCCATAGAAGCATTGCCATTTTCATATCTCATTGTAAATTTATAATTTTGACTCCCGTAAAATTCCCCAATGTTTAATTATCTAACAATTTTATTTTTAACAATTTAATGAAAATTTTCAAGTTTGGTGGTGCATCCGTGAAAGATGCAGAAAGTGTAAAAAATGTATCAATGGTTCTAAAAAGCCAGGGTTTTTCCAAATGTTTGCTGGTGATTTCAGCGATGGGGAAAACAACTAATGAATTGGAAAAAGTTGTAGAGCTTTATTTCAAGAAGGATAACTATCAAACTGAAATTGAAAATATAAAACAGAAACACATCGAAATTGCAGACGGATTATTTCCTGAAGATCATGCTGTTTTTGCAGAGATCAATCTGTTTTTCGATGATATTGATTCTTTCCTGAGAAGAAATAAGTCTCCTAATTACAATTTCGTCTATGATCAGGTAGTAAGCTGTGGAGAAATGATTTCCACTAAAATTGTAAGCGAGTATCTGAATGAAATACAGTTTACCAACCAATGGCTGGATGCAAGAGATTATGTAAAAACAGATAATTCGTACAGGGAAGGTGTGGTAGATTGGGTTAAAACGGAAGAGTTCATTTCTACTCTGAATCCTGAAATCTGTTATGTAACACAAGGTTTCATCGGTTCTGATGACAACAATTTTACGGTAACATTAGGAAGAGAAGGTTCTGATTACTCTGCCGCAATTTTTGCATACTGTCTGAATGCTGAAGCCATGACAATCTGGAAAGATGTTCCGGGAGTAATGACGGGAGATCCGAGAAAATTTGAAGATGTTACGCTCCTTTCCCATATTTCTTATGAAGAAGCTATTGAGATGGCGTATTACGGAGCAAGTGTTATCCACCCGAAAACATTACAGCCATTGCAGCAAAAAAACATTCCGTTCTATGTAAAATCTTTTGTGGATCCCACCAAAGAAGGAACAAAAGTAGGGGCTTCAGACAAAAATCAAAGTGAAGAATCCTATATTTTAAAAGAAAACCAAACATTATTGAAAATCTCTACCAGAGATTTCTCTTTCATTGCGGAAGACCATATGAGTTTAATTTTCGGTTATCTGTCCAAACATAAAATCAAGGTATCTTTGATGCAGAATTCCGCAATTTCATTAGCTTTATGTTTGGAGGATAAATTTAATACGATAGACGAGCTTAATGAAGAACTTCAGAAAGTATTTAAAACTGAGGTAGTGAAAAATGTATCTTTATTTACCGTAAGGAATGCGAAAATAGATAAGATTGATAAATTTTACCAGCAAAAAAGTGTATTATTGGAGCAGATTTCAAAAAATACCCTTCAGATGGTAACACAATAAAACTAATAGCGACTAAACACACATGAGTTTAATTTCGAAAAATGATCTGATCAAAGCTTCCGGCCTGAGCAAAATCGGATTCTTAAAGAATCCTGTGGCTTCTGCCGTGATGCGTATTGCCAAGATTAATGAAGTAAATAAGCTGTACGACAAACTTAAAGATAAGGAAGGCAAAGACTTTTTCGACTCATTTGTGAGAGAAAGAAACTTAAGTTATATCGCTTTTGAGGAAGATTTAGCCAAAATCCCGAAAACAGGACCTTTTATACTTGTTTCCAATCATCCGCTTGGTGCCATTGATGGAATACTAATGTGCAAGGTTTTATCTGAAGTACGTCCGGATTTCAAAGTTATGGGTAATTTTCTTTTGGAAAAGATAAAACCCATGGAGCCGTATGTCATTTCAGTAAATCCTTTTGAAAACAGAAAGGAAGCTTACAGCAGCTCATCAGGCATGCGTGAAACTCTGAAGCATTTACAGAATGGTGGCTGTGTAGGCATTTTCCCGGCGGGAGAAGTTTCCAACAAAAATAATCCGTACGGGGAAATTTTAGATAAGGAATGGGAAAAACCAGCTCTTAAGCTTATAAAAATGGCTAAAGTTCCGGTAGTTCCTATGTATTTCCATGCTAAAAACAGCCGTCTGTTTTATCAGGTAGCTAAAGTTCACCCTAATTTACAGACATTGATGCTTCCTGCAGAAATGATGAATGAAAGGGAAAAACCAATCCGTATCCGAATCGGAAGACCGATTGCTGTAAAAGCCATGGATGATATGGAAAGCGTTGAAGAACTGGGTGAGTTCTTAAAGCGTAAGGTTTACATGATGAAATCTTATTATGAGAAAAGAAAATCTCTTGCCCAAAGTATTAATCTCCAAAATTTATCCCTAAAATTTCCTTTATTGAAAGAGGAAAATATTGTACAGAATATTATTGATGAAACTCCAAAAGAAGATATTCTTAATGACATCAGTAAGCTGAAAGGTACTGATAAGATGTTCTTCAGTAACGGGAATTATGAAGTTTATTTTACCTCTTATGAAGAAATCCCTTCTATCATGCGGGAGATCGGACGTCAGAGAGAATTAACGTTCCGTGCCGTAGGGGAAGGAAGCAATCTTCCTTTTGACCTTGATGAATATGACAAGCATTACCATCACCTCTTCCTTTGGGACAATGCAGAGGAGAAACTGGTTGGAGCCTACAGAATGGCCCTAGGGAAAGAAGTCATGAAGAAATATGGGATCAAAGGGTTTTATACCAGCTCTCTTTTTGAATTTGAGCAGGATATCCATCCTTTCTTTAAAAAAGTGATTGAAATGGGACGGGCTTATATTTGTCAGGAATATCAGCAAAAACCTCTTCCGCTCTTTCTTTTATGGCGTGGAATTGTCCACGTTTGCTTAAGAAATCCAGACCATAAGTTTTTAATGGGTGGAGTGAGTATTTCTAATAAATTTTCGGAATTCTCCAAATCATTGATGATTGAATTCATGCGTTCCAATTATTATGATTCGGCAGTAGCACAATACATCACTCCGAAAAATGAATATAAAGTGAAACTCAGGGACCGTGACAAGAATTTATTCTTCGACGAAATGGAATCCGACCTAAATAAGCTGGATAAGATTATTGATGATCTGGAACCGGAGTTGAGACTACCTGTTCTGATCAAAAAATACATCAAGCAAAATGCAAAAGTGATTGCTTTTAATGTGGATCCCAACTTCAATGATGCGATAGACGGCCTGATGTACATCCGGATCAGTGATCTTCCGGAAAGCACGATTAAGCCTGTCTTAGAGGAGATGAGTGAGCAAATAAGAAAAGAACAGGAAAATAATACAGCTGAGAATCAGTAAGTTTTTACCTTGTTTAGAAAAAAGATTTGTTAATACTTGCTTCATATATGAAAAGTTAGTAATTTTGCAACACTTTAAAACAAAGGAGGTTTCTTAGCTCAGTTGGTAGAGCAATGGATTGAAAATCCATGTGTCCCTGGTTCGATTCCTGGAGAAACCACAAACCACCTTAAACAGGTGGTTTTTTATTTCAGTAAAAACTTGCAGGGTATAATAATTATTAGTACTTTTGCACCACTTCAAAACAGAAGGTTTCTTAGCTCAGTTGGTAGAGCAATGGATTGAAAATCCATGTGTCCCTGGTTCGATTCCTGGAGAAACCACAAACCACCTTACATAAGGTGGTTTTTTATTTACATTCCTACTCAATTTTTAATTTTCTCGGAGATCTACAACCAGGTTGACTTCGTTTAAATCTCTTGTTTCTGAAAATAAAAAGTTAAAAATGATTTTGTAATTATAATACGACATGCTTTGACGCTTTGTTGAAGTAGTTTTGTATTTATAACGATTATAAAAAAATAGTATGAGAGAAAAAAAGAAAACACTAAAGCGTGATAAACTTCATATTAAATCTAATTAATGAAATTTTAATACGTGCTAAAATTTGTTAAATTTGTAAGATTTTATTAATAAACACTAGTATTAACTTTTAAATACACAAG
>NZ_BAAFHL010000059.1:0-13167 GCF_042849955.1 Chryseobacterium barbadense | reverse complement strand
TCATTATACTTTCCAGTTTGTTGAACCGGTCGTCCCACATTTTGCGGAAAGGTTCTATAAAATCGGCAATTTCTTTCATTTTATTTGGATTCAGGTGGTAAATGATTTCCCTGCCGTTTTGTTCCTGTCGAAGCAATTCACATTCTGCAAGGATCTGCAAATGTTTTGAAACGGTAGGTCTTGCGGTATCAAAATTCGACGCAATAGCGCCTGCAGTCATAGACTGTGTAGCAACAAGCATTAATATTGATCTTCTTGTCGGATCTGCAATGGCTTGAAATACATCTCTTCTCAAATTCATCGTGTAGTTATTTGACTACAAATATATATGTAGTTATTTAGCTACGCAAATTTTTTATATGAAATTTAAATTATTTATTAAAAATATTGAATTGACCTAAGTACAATTCATAATTATTGAGAGGAGTTCCGGTATGGAAATTCAATGCAATAACAGCTATTTCTCTTCCTTTATAAAGGGAAAGATCAAAAACAGAAGTGTTCCATTCGGAGCCGGAAGCCTTATCTATATTTAGGTATACAGGCTTAATAAGATTATCACTGAAATAAAGCGCTAATCTGGCATTGGTATTTCCGGCGGCCGGATATTTATAGGTTAAAGAAAATTTTGTTTTAGGAGTGATTGTAAGTTTTGTCTGGAATAATTTTACTGTCACATCATTTGCAAGATTCCCTGCAAATTGGATGGAGCTTCCTCCATTATAAGCATCATCAAAATAATACGAGGGCCGTAGAGTATTGGCATTCAAATCTGCGGAAGAAACAGCCCATTGCCATGAAGGCAAAATATCCTGTTTTCCCATATTGGACCAGTTTCTGGCTATTATTTTTCCATTGGTTGCCATAATTTTTCCTTGTCCCACATTGAAATCTGTTTTGAAGGGTAGCTTGTTAATGACCGTACGAACAGGCACATAATATCCAATTCCTTTCCAGATATGGATTCCATCAGGATCTGTTACTGCAACATTATTATCATCTCCGCAAAAAATCCGGGATTCTGTTTTATAAAAACTGGCATGGTCATCTGCATTGGTATTGTAATTTGTGAGTCCGCTGTTATAAGTCAGATTCATGGCAAATAAACCTAATGAAGTTTTCGGACTGTTTACCGGACCTGCATTTCCAGCCGGCCCATAATTATTGAACAGCTGTGTGATCCACGTATAGTCGGGAGATTTAGTGAATAAAGCCTGAGCGCCTGTTCTTTTAGGCCAGACATCGGCACCGGTGTATATATCAAACGCACTTCTTTTGATATTTCCTGCTGTCGTTACAGAAGAAGTAATCTGATCAGATCCCCACCAATAATTAGTAAAAAAGGCATCTGAAACCCGGATTTTGCCATTTTGCAGGAGAGAAGCGTTGGCATTATTCAGGGCATTTTGATAAGAAATTTCACCGTTTGGAGTCATCGCATCATACCAGTGGATTTCCATACCTTTGGACTTTGTAGCTTCCAATTGTGTCAACATTTCCATAAACTGAGAGGCTACGGATGGAGAAACAGACGATTCTACATTGAAAAACCAGCCGTCAAAACCATAGTATTTAGCAATTTCAATCAGCTTTTGAGCTGCAATAAATTTCCCTTTGGCATCTTTCTGAATAAGAAAATTCATTTCCTTATCATTAGGAAATACAGTGCCAATAATTTTAACTCCGTTTTTGTGAGCTGTATCAGTCCATAGTTTGGAAGGTATGGATATTTTTCCTGCAAACCAGATAAAAGTGTCCACATATTGCCAGTGGGTAAAATTAAAGGTATTGAATTTATTCTGTTCAGTGTACCAGGCTCCCCAAACGTCCATACCATCCGGAGCATAGCTTATTTTCATATCAAAGCTCTGATCCGGATTGAGTTGAGAAGTTAACGTTTTAGTGCGGGCAGCTAATGGTTCTTTAGAAACATTTCCTGGTATTGCAACAGAACTTGAAGAGGTCCAGGCATTAAGCTCACTGAATTCTAACTGAAGTTTACTTTCTGATGTTTGGGCAATTGTCTTGTTTACTGAAAAAGCAATTAAAAGAAATAATATTGCTAATTTTCTCATGGTTTTGCGATTTGTTATGACAAATTTAGTGTTTTCGTCAAGAACAGTATAGTAGAAAGCTATATTCCAGGTTAAAATAATTTGTCCTATAATTTATATTATGTTAAATTAAATGTTTTTACTGTTTATAAACCATTGTATAATACTCATCTTTATAACTTTTTGCACAATATATTAATATGCTGTATTTATTATCTCGATACTCATATAATTCTGATATAAAATCTATTCTTCAATAATATTTTTTAGAATTGCCATGGAAACGAGCTCTGCCGTATTTTTGACCTGGAATTTTTGTAACAGGTTTTTACGATAAGTATCAACTGTTAACGGGCTTAAAAAGAGCTCCTGAGCAATATTATTACTTGTCTTCCCTTTTGCCAGTAGCTGAATGATCTGCTTTTCCCTTTTAGTAAGATAAATCGGTTCAGCCGGTTGATTAGAAAGAATCTTGCTGATAATCTTTTTAGTATCATTACAGAAAACAATGTTTCCGTCCATCACTTCTTTTATGCTTCGTAACAAATCATTGACAGAGATATTCTTTAAAAGATAACCATTAGCTCCATTTTGCATGCATTTCATAATAATACTTCTTTCCGTATGATTGCTGAGCATAATGATTCTGCATTCCGGAAATGTGGCTTTGATCTCTCCGCACAGTTCAATACCGTCTTTATCCGGGAGGCTGACATCCAGCAAAATGATATCCACTTTGCTATCTTTCATAAACTGGATAATATTGGTGCCATCAAGGAATGTAGCAGCAATTTTAAAATCTTTTTCATTTTCTAACATCGTTATCAGGCCCTGAACCAATATCGGATGATCATCTAAAATAGCTATATGAGTTTCCATTACGTTATGTTTGTATTAAGTTGTATACTAATTAATGTTCCTTCATTTTCCTCGGAGGTAACCTCCATTTTTCCTTTAAGATAACTTACTCTGTTTTGTAAATTATTCATTCCCATTCCTTGGGAAGTAAAAGTTTGATCAATTCCTTTTCCATTATCTTCAATAGTGATAAAAAAATCCTGTTCGAATTGTGAACATTGCAGAATAATACTTGTGGCGCCTGAATGTTTGACAGCATTAGAAAGCAGCTCCTGGACAATTCTGTATATATTGGCCTGAATATTTTGAGGAATATTTTCACTAATATCTGTTGGTAAAAAATCAATATTGAGGTCTTTTCTGATGTATAATTCACACAGATCACGAATGGCTGCCTCAAGACCAAAATTAATTAGGCTTGCAGGCATCATATTTCTTGCCATTCTTCTAAGTTCGTAAATTGAATTGTCCACCTGGTTCAACATTTTATCAAATCCGGGCATTTGATCCGCCTTATGATCAAATGCCCAATTAGCCATATTGATTTTTAATACGGTCAGTAAGCCACCTAACCCATCATGAAGTTCTTTAGCGAGCCTTTCTCTCTCCTTTTCTTCTCCCCCCAGTACAGCTTTTGTAATTTTCAGTTCTTCAGTTTGCTGCACTTCCCTTAGTTTTTGTTGAAGATTAATCTCTCGTTGTTCAGCAAGTACCCTCTTGTTACGAAAATAAATGAAAGCAAAAGCCACAAATGATAGAAGAATAAAGATTACGATTCCGAAAATCCACAAATAAAGATTTTTTTTAGTGATTTCCAGTTGTTTTTCAGCAAGTTGTCTTTCTTTATCTTTAGTGTTGAATTTTGATTCGTATTTACTGATCTCAAGCTTTAAATTTTCTGTATGAAGACTATCATTCAGGGTGCTGTATTTTTTCAACCATAAAAATGCATCTTTTTGGTTCCCCAGTAGCTCACTGATAGCTGACATTTCGGCAAATAATGCTTTTTTATTATTGACTTCTAGCGGGAAATCTTTTTCGCTAAGGATGGAAGAAAGAAGGTTTTGGGCTTCGGTGTATTTTTTTTGTCCTTTAAGCAGTTCATATTTTCTAATGGAAAGCATTTGAATTAAATTAAACTGACGATATTTTTTTGCCAGAGCTATTCCTTTGTCAATGCTGGAAGATGCTTTCTCTGTATTTCCAATACCTACATTATAGGTTGCTTCTGTATAATAGTACATAGCATGATTTACTGATTCGGGAAGTCCCTTAATCATTGCTTCTGCTTTTTTCAACATTTCACCTGCCTGCTGGTTTTTGCGGAGATATATGAAAATAGTATTACCAGTTAGAAAGGCAAAAAATAAGGACGATGAAGCGGGAGCATCCTTCTCAAGCAGTTCAATTGCTTTTTTGTTGTACATATCCGCTTTTTCGAATTGGGCATTGTACATAAGAATTGAAGCTAATTGTGAGTAGTAATGTCCTATTTTGGTATTGTCTTTAGATTTTTGTGCTAACGGCAGGGTTTTTTCCGTAAGAATATTGATGATAAAAGGATAGCCTTTCTCTTTGTTAGCGATGGCAAAGTTATACCATGATGCAGCCTGAAAACTATAAGACTGCTTAGAATAAATGGGTTTGAGGGTCTCTATGGAACTTTGGAAAAGCAGGGATGCCTTTGCCGGATTATTTGCAGAAAAATATTGCCCTTCATAAAAGAGATATTTGCCTTTCATTAGGGGGTCATTTTTGCTAATGAGCTTTTTCCCGTTTTGAAGAAACATTTTACTTTTCAGAGAGTCTTTACTTCTCCAGTAATCTGATAATAACAGATAAGCATCTGCTTTGGATGCTAGGTCTTTAGTAATTATTCGCTGCAGGCTGTCCAGATAAGGTTTTTCGTTAATGGGAAGGATCTGCTGTGCCTGCAGATTGAAGAAAAATAAAAAAAATAGGAATAATATTAATTTCATCATCGAAGGTTTTTGTTTTTATATCAATATTAAATAAAATTATTAATATAAGAATACCTGAAATCAGGAGTGTTGGATATCCTAGAATCAGGATATAAAGTATCCTGATAATAGGGATTGACAGAAAGTACAATATAGAGCTAAGTTTGTAAAGCTAAACACATAAATCAAAAGAAATGAATAAAATTATTTTACTGAGTTTTGCTCTATTCACATTCAGCATCTCAACCGCAAAAGCCCAGAGCCTTTTTGATAAAATAGATAACGCCGTGAGCAAAGTAGATAAAGCATCTAATACGGCAGACAGAGCTTCTAAAACAGGTGGTAAGGTAACGTCATTATTTAGTAAAAAAAATAAAAAAGATAATAATGCCGGTTCAACCGCCGAGACCAGGACCATTATTCATATTGAAAGTATAGATCTGGCAAGCCTCAAAAAACTTAATTCCATCGTTTCAGGATCAACAGGAGTGAGTGATTCTAAAATGAAGTATAATGCTTCTTCATCTACGATCACGGTAATGCATTCAGGAAGTACAGAAAAGCTTCTGGATAACATACAAGCCAGAGCGAAAGGGATTATTTCTGATAAAAATATTACGGGTTTTGATGAAGGCAGTATAGAAATCAAAATGAAATAACAGATTTATCCGGCAATACACTGCAATAATTTGGCAGTGTATTGCTTCACTCATTATTCACAGAAAAAAATAAATTATGAAAAAAATATATTATATCCTTTTACTTTTTATAGGGCTGAATATTCCCGGCCAGCCTACTATTCCGGCCAGCCATGGAGGTTACATAGGAACTTTATCATATCATCATGCAGATAATACTTTATTGGGAAGTTTATCACCCGGACCATCAGGGGCCAATGTAACATGGAATTTTTCCCAGTATTCATCTGTAGCCACGACTTCACAAACTACTTATAACTGTCCCGGAAACAGCAATTGCTCGGATTTTCCTGCAGCCAATAAACTGAATACCCCCGGAGGTAATTCATATTCCTATCAGTTGTTTTCTAATAATGAAATTTCAACTATAGGCGGTAAAAATACAGATTCAAACGGAACTACGTTGCAAATTTTTGATGATTATAAGTTGGAACAAAAATATCCTATTGTGTATCAACAAACATTTACAGATACATGGAGTGACCATTCGTCCCCGGCCGGAACTACAAATACAGGAACACTTACTGTTACTGTGGATGCTTATGGAACCCTTATTACTCCATTAGGCACTTATCCAAACACATTAAGAATTAAAAGAGTACAGAATATCACGACTAACGTAACCGGCAACCCAACCATGACCGTTTATAGTGAAGCCTATAGCTGGATTTCCCCAAACCATATAGGGGCGTTATTGGTAATGACATTTAATGATGTTACTTTGACCGGGTATCCAACCAATCATACGCGTTCTTTCACTTTTGGGGATAATGGAACTTTATCCACGACTGATATTGATCTGGATAAGCAGATTGATATATACCCTAATCCGGCTTCAGATTTCATCAGCATACACTCTAAAGAGCCTATAAGGAATGTTTTGATTAATAATATAGAAGGCAAATTTATTTTACAATCCGATAAAAAAGATAGAATAGATATTTCAGCTATACCGGCAGGAATTTATTTTATTAAGGCAGAACTTAAAAGCGGGAAATCCATCACTAAAAAGATTATCAAGCAATAATTTAATTTAATTTAATTTAATTTAATTTAATTTCATTGAAATAGTAAGTATTTCCTTATAAGAATTATGATAGTATTGTACAATCAATATACAGTTATCTTGTGTCTTATTTATTTTGAGAATAGAGAATTTAATTGAAAATAAAAAAACCGCTCTTCTGAGCGGTTTTTCATAGTAACACGAATATGTGTTTATTTTAACAAGCGAGTAACTATAACTTCCCCGGCTTCTTCCGCTACTTTAGATGTTTTTTGTGATTATAAGACTTAATTCAATAAAAAACTTTTGTTTTTTTAAAAAAATCAGATATATTTTAATTAAAACCAGTTATATTTGCAGCAAATTAAATCACAGAATATTTTATTATGAAAAACTCGATTACGAAATTAGCTTTGATAGCTACCATTTTGTTCACTCTAATTAATTGTTCAAAGGACTCTAAAACTACAGAATCAGACTCTTCTACTTCTGAAAAAGTAAAAACCAAATCTATCAAAGATCCTGTAGAATTTAATAATACAATAATGCTAGCTATTAATGATCTTCAAAAGGATCAAATGAGTATGAATGATGCCATGACAGCTGGAGACTATACTAAAGCTGAAGAAGTAAGAGGTACGTGGAGCAAAAACCTAAATAACACTATAGATAAAATAACCTCTATTGAAACTAGTGGAAATGAAGCGGAATTTCAAAAAACGGTATTAACAAATCTAGAAACATATAAAAATATTGTTAATAATAAATATGTAGAACTAATTGATATTAGAAAAAATAAAGGAGATGAAAATAAAGACAGAGTATTGCTTACTGAAATTAATGATGGTCTAACTAATACACAAAATGCTATCAATGACGCATCAAGTAAATATCAAGAAAAAATAACTGCAGGAAATTAATTCAGAAATAGATTATAATAATAAAAGGGTGGCTTAAAGCATGCTCTTTTTTATTGGAAAATAAGAGAATTTAATTTGAAAATAAAAAAACCGCTCTTCTGAGCGGTTTCTCATAGTAACATGAATATGTGTTTATCTTAACAAGTGGATCCACATGCGAGTAACTTAATGGTAACAACCCCATTAATTACGCATTGTACTTGACAAAGTGTACTTCCTGCAAGATTGCCGGCAGCTCCTACGGCGCTACCCACAGTTCCTACAACACCGCCTACAACTCCACCAACAATAGTACCAGTACCATTTACGGCACCGCTTACTACACCACCCAGGCCATTGGCAACGCCTACAATGTTATCAAATAGTCCGTTACCTGAAATAGTTTTCAATTCGTTTCTGTTTAATTTTTTTAAGTTTTTCATGTGTAAAATATTTATTTGTTTATTACATCACTAAGATATGAATAATAATGATATGTTCATATGTTTTGAAATAAAATAATATAAATATTTTATTATTTAATATATTGTTAATATAAATGTTTTTTGTTGAATTATTATTAATATTGAAAATGAATTGAATTGCTGGCATTTTCAAATAAAACCTTTACATTAAATAAGGAAGATTTTAGTAAAATTTTCACTATGAAAAACTTTATTTCTGAGTTAATTTTTGAAAAGAAAAGTGCAATAGCCCCTCTTTTGCTTTTAAATTGTTGTTTGCTTAAATACGATTTGATATTTTAATGTTGTTATTATCTGCCTTATTCTCTTTCTTTATATTCTTTTATCTTTTCAAACTGATGGTAAGATTCTTTAAGGTTTTTTAAATGGCTTGTTATAACTTCCAGGCTTCTTCCGCTGAGATTCCCATTTTTAAGAGCTTCTTCATAGGTATCTATCGCTGCTCTCTCTCCGAAAACTACATTTTCCAATGTAGATTCTACATTGGCTGACAGGAAAGAATTCTTGATATCAATCCAGGTTCTGTGCAGTGTTCCGGCAATTGATGGAGAATCCTGAGGCTTTCCGTTGATTTCGGTAATAAGATCAATCAGTTCGTTTTTCATGATTTTGGATTGGGAAATCATATGGTCGTATTCATTCTTGACATCAGGGTATCTTTCCCATATTTTTCCTTCTACTTTTTCAAATCCTTCAATTCTGTCATTGGTAATATGTAGCAGATCATTCAATACTGCTATAGTCTGTTCGTTTTTCATGATAATATATTTTGTGGTTATGGAATTTTGTACAATAATTATGCCCGTAAATAGTAAGTTTTTATGAATATTATTCGTTTTTGAAGCAAAATAAAAGAGTCACACTGAAATCAGTATAACTCTCTATTACATTCTATAATAAATATCAGTAAAATTTATCGGTGGCAACACCAATTCTGGCTTTTAAAGGAATATTATAAATCCTGGAAACCATTTTTCAAATCTGCATTATAATAAAGACTTCATGATGGATATCAGGCTCATGATAATAACCAGAATACCTACCACCACAAACATTTTCTTTGTAGGTAATCTGGAAGTAAGCATGGCAGAAAACGGAGCCGTAAAAACACCGCCTAACAAAAGTCCTAATACAATGTTCCAATGGTGAATCCCGATGGTAAAAATAAACGTTACAGCACTTGTTACAGTAAGCAAAAATTTGGCTACCGTTGAACTTCCCACTACGTATCTTGGAGTTCTTCCCTCTTTGATCAGTGTTCGTGTAACCAACGGGCCCCATCCTCCTCCTGCAAAAGAATCAATGAATCCGCCGGCGAATCCTAATATCCTAAGGTTGGTTTTCCTTTTAGGCTGAACATTGCTTCCCTTTTTTTCTTTGAATGCACTCTTTAAGATATTTAATCCTAAATACAGCGTGTAGCAGGCAATGATCGGTTTTACGACGTGAGCATAAGATTCTCCGTAATACGATAACGCTAATGCTCCTGCTATTGAGCCCGCAATAGCTAAAGGAAATAATATCCAGACCATTTTTTTATTGACATTTCCCAATTTATAATGACTAAAGCTTCCTGCTGCTGTGGTAAATGATTCGGCAGAATGAATACTTGCGCTGATCACCGGAGGCGGAACATTCAGCAATAATAAAGTGGTGGTACAGATCACGCCATATCCCATTCCCATAGATCCCGCAACAATTTCTGCCAGAAAACCTGCCAACAGCATCCAGTAAAAAATATGTCCGTCCTTATTAAGAAAAGTCTGGATATCTCCTGAAAGGTTAAACTGATGAATAATAATTCCTAATACTCCGAAAAGAGTGAAAATGCCAATGATTCCCAGGTAAATATTGGCTCTTTTCTGTACTGTTTTGGTGATTCGTATCAGTTTCTCCATTTCCAGATCAGATGGAGTACTCTCTTTTTTTTCCTTGAGGTATTGAGTAGTAAGCTTGTTGAGTTCTTTTACTTTGTAATCAAAATCTCCTTTCAACCGGTTGCGGATATCCTGCATATTGTCCAATACATGATCTATTTCATCCGGAATACTCTCAGTTAACATTTCACGGACTCTTTTAGCTATGGTCGGAGATTTCCCATTTGTTGATACGGCAATTTTAAGATCTCCTTTTCTGACAATTGAACCCAGATAAAAATCGCATAATTCTGGTTTGTCAGCAATATTGACGAGCAGGTTACATTGATGAGCGTTGAAGCGGATTTCTTCTGCTAAAACAATATCGTTTACGGCAGCGATTACAAGATCAACGCCTGCAAAATCCTCCTTAAGATAAGCTCTTTCATGGATAAGGAGATTCGGATAAATGCCCTGTAAAGCTTTAATTTCAGGAATGATTTCTTTAGCCACTAATGCAATAGGCGTTTCCGGAGAATTGGCCAGAACAGATTGGAGTTTTTCCAATGCAACTTTTCCACCTCCGATGATCAGTAGTGATAGCTTTTCAAGCTTAAGAAATACAGGATACAAAGTATTGCTCATTGTATTAGAGTTTTAAATCATACGTGAAGGCTAAATAGTATAACCCTCCGATTTCCGGACCTGCGGCATATTGAAAATAACGACGGTTCAATAGATTGGTGGCTCCTATTTTAACCTGGGCTTTAATTTCAGGGATTCTCCATGTTGCCTGTGCATCAATGGTGTAATAAGCAGGAATATTTCCTGAAGCCAGCGGACTTTCCCATAAGAAGGCATCCTGCCATCTTGCGACAATCGTAAACCCTATATTTTTAATAATTTCTCTGTTTCCCACACTTACATTTACCGTCCATTTAGGGGTGTTGAAAGAGGTAATGAAGAGATCTGATCTGTTAGAAGATATAAGATCATTGTAAGACACATTCGCATTGATATTATAGTTTTTGATAAGGTTATAGCGGATTCCCAGGGAGGTTCCATAGCTTTTATAGGTACTGTTGCTGTTGGTATAAACTCTGTATCGGTCTTGCTTGCTGCGGTCAAGCATATCAAGAATAGCCTGATCTGTACCTATTTTCCCGTTTTTAGGAACTGCTACTTCCACTTGTCCCAGGAAGCCTTCGTAAATGTTGTAATAAAAATCCCAGTCGATCACCAGTCTATTATTAAAAAATACTGATCTATATCCTACTTCAAAAGAGTTGATCTTTTCCGGCTGTAATTTTTGCAGATCAGCGACTGCTAAAAGGTTTCTATTGTCCAAAGCAGCCTGGTTCTGTGTAGCTCCTCCATCTACTGCTGCATTCACAGCTGAAGTGAACTGATCTATAGAAGCTAAAGTGTAAGAGTTTTCAAGATAGCCTAATCCTTCATTGACTTTCGTGAGTCCTCCTACTCTTCTCACATTCCCGTTATTCACAAAGGAAAGGGCTTCAAATAAAGATGGAAAACGGAATCCGTTTTGAAAGGACGCCCTGAAATTATGCTGATTTACCGGAGAATAAACAACACTTATTCTGGGATTAAACTTGGTTTCAAATTCCGGATTTCTGTCGACACGCAAAGCCAGATTAACTTTTAGTTTATCGTCGAAGAAAAGTTTGGTAAGCTGTGCAAAAGCACCATATTTCTGGTAGGTCACGTCTTTACCGAATGTACCGTCAGCTAAGGGGATATTTCTTTCAGCGACAGGCCTGTTAAAATCCACAAAATTGTTTCCGTCCGGTGTGATGCTGTATAAACGGTAATCAACCCCTGCCAAAAGGCTGAATATTTTTACCCATCTGCTGAAGTCATAGGTAATTTCACCCTGATAAAAAAGGGATTTTTGTTCCAGTTTGGCTCCCCCTGTTGCCGGAGCTCCTACAACTCCTACATTGGCTGAATCCCAGTTGTTGATTCCGATAATGGTATTTTTTAACTGTTCAAAAGCAGCGGTTCCGGGAACTGCTCTATTCTTATCAGCTTCTTGTCTTGCCAGAATAAATGCATCATTCAAGCTGACTCCGGCGTTAAGGGTATTCTGTAAAGTAGTCTGGAATATGTTTCTCCAATTACTATTAGAGAGATTGGTAAGGTCAAGATTATCTGCCAAAGGTTTCAGGTTATAGGAATCTCCCGTATTTTCAATAGATACATAGGCTCTGAATGTGAGTTCTTTACCGGTGAGCTCAACTTTATGATTCTGAACCGTTGCATTTTGAAGACGGATTTTGTTTCCTCTTTGAAAAGTTCCGTCTAACAATCCGTAACGATATACATAGGATGTTCTCCACTGATCTCCGAAACGGTAATACAAACCTGCATCGAATTTGATATTTTTCACTTCCGGGCTTACCAGATCTTTTTCAAGATATCCCGTTCGTGAAACATTAAAAGTAGTGGGTTTTCCATTATAATTTACCTTTACCGCTACCCTGTTGTTCCTTTCGTCTCCGTATTTATTCCAGAGATCTTCAGCAGGATTATTGGTAAGAGGAAAATTAGGATTGGCTGTAATCAATGAATTAGGATTTTGATCGGTGTGGTTATCTGAAATCCAGTCAATACCATTAAAATAAGAAGCATTGATCTTGACTGCTAAGTTTTTATTGAAAGCTTTGGCAAATCTGATAGCACTCTCTCCTAATGGAGCAGTTTGATGGCGGAGATTATCAACATGATTCACTCCGCCTCGGAAATAGACACTCAAACCTTCGGATGTGAACGGGTCTTTGGTCTGGAGGCTGGCCAATCCGTTAATGGCATTCATTCCGTACAGAGCAGATGCAGCACCGGGAGTAACTTCCATAGACTGAATATCCAGTTCTGTTGGTCCTATTGCATTTCCCAACGGAACTCCCAATGTGGCCGACTGAACGTCTACTCCATCTACCAATTGCATAAAACGGAAATTATTAGGAGAATTGAACCCTCTGGAATTGGGAACCTTTAAGGTAAGGCTTGAAGTTAAAAGCTGTAATCCTTTTACATTTTCCAGTGTTTCATAAAATGACGAAGCGGGACTTTCACGAATGGTTTTGATATCTATTTTCTCAATGGCAATAGGTGACTTTAATGCTTTTTCAGGAACACGGGATGCTGAAATAACCACTTCATTAATGATCGTGTTTTGTGGATTAAGCTCTATGGCAATCTTATTGGATAGAGAAAGGATTTCTACCGTCTGGTTTGTGAAACCTTCTTTACTGACCACTATCCTGAAAGGGATTTTCACTCTTGTTCTCAGAACAAAATGTCCTTCCTGATTTGTAAGGGCTATATCC
>NZ_BAAFHL010000058.1:0-13192 GCF_042849955.1 Chryseobacterium barbadense | reverse complement strand
GGGAATATGTGTTGGGCTTTGATATCAATGCGTTTGGAAAACGTTTCTATAATCCGGCGGCGAAACGGAATTTTATTGTTGGCATGACGGTGGATTTTTGATTTTTTTTGTGGTTTTGTTTCTTACAGATTGAGCAGATTACTCCGATCTTAATGTACTGTTTATTTTATATTATAGTTTTAAATATGCGCAAACATCTGCGTAATCTGCTCAATCTGCGGGAAATCATTTAGAAAGAATACTTCCTATAATCATCTCCGCATGCACCCTTGAGTTTTCAATAAACCAAAGATGGGTATCTTTTCCTCCACAAACCACTCCCGCAAGATATAAATTCGGAATATTGGTTTCCATTGTTTCCGGATGATACACCGGATTCAGACAATCCCCCTGCAATTCAATCCCAGAACTTTTTAAAAAGCCAAAATCGGGAAGATAACCCGTCATCGCCAGGACAAAATCATTTTCAATGTCATGGATTTTTCCGTTGGAATCTTTAAAAGAAACTGTTTTTTCTTCAATTTTGATCATTTCAGCATTAAAATGAGCGGTAATGCTTCCTTCTGCAATTCTGTTTTCAATATCAGGTTTTACCCAATATTTTACACTGTCTGAAATTCCGGAATGACGAATGATCATCGTGACTTCCGCTCCTTTTCTATACGTTTCCAAAGCTGCATCCACGGCGGAGTTGCTGGAACCTATCACTACAACCTTTTGTTTTGCATAAGGATACGGTTCTGTATAATAGTGTTTTACCTTTGGCAGATCCTCTCCCGGAATATTCATCGTATTCGGAATGTCATAAAATCCGGTGGATATAATTACATTTTTAGCCAGATACTTTGATTTTGAGGTCTCAATTTCAAATACGTCCTTATTCTTGGATATGTTCAACACTTTTTCATACAGGTGGATATGGATGTCTTTTTGTCTTGCAATTCCCTGATAATATTCCAGCGCTTCCTGTCTTCCGGGTTTCGGAGCGGTTGAAATAAACGGAATACCGTCGATCTCCAGCTTTTCCGCTGTAGAGAAAAATCTCATATATAAAGGATAATTGTATAACGAATTCACAATGGTTCCTTTTTCTATAATTAAATACGTAAGATTATTTTTCTGAGCTTCCAATGCACAATTTAATCCAATTGGCCCGCCTCCGACAATAAGAATATCCAGAATTTTCATATCACAAATGTAGGTAAAAGCTTAAATTGATCCCGTACTTTATAAGAGAACTTATCTATGAATGTTTATGGCATTAGTTTTGGAGATTTTCCGAAAATGATAAAAAGATGAAAAAAATATTCGTAGTTCTGCTTGCGTTTACCGTTCTTGCCTGCAAAAAAGCGCCTAATAAACCGGTTGTTGATCAGAAAGATTCTATAACTTCCACTCAAAAAGATGCTAAAGATTCTACCAGAGCTCCTATCAATAAAGCGGAAGTTTTGAAAAAGACCAATGATGAGCTTTTAGATGCTTTAAAGAATAAGGATTATAAGAAGTTTGCCGAATTCATCCATCCCGAAAAAGGAATCAGGTTTTCCATGTATGCCTTTGTTGATCCGAGCGGAGATAAGCATTTCTCTAAAGCGGATTTTGAGAAATATTACCCTGCTAAAACCATTTTTACCTGGGGATCGATGGACGGTTCAGGGGATCCGTATAAGGCAACCATTAAAGATTATCTGCAGAAATGGGTGTTTTCAAAAGATTTTACGGACTCGTCGTTTTCATATAATGAATTTCAAAAAGGTGGAAACTCATTGAATAATCTAAAGGAAATTTATCCCGGGAATGATTTCACGGAAAACTACATCAAAGGAACAGAAAAGTACGGTAAAATGGATTGGAAAACGCTTCGTTTTGTTTTTGAAGAATTTCAGGGAAAATATTATCTGATCGCTGTAGTGAATGATCAATGGACCGTCTGATCCAGTACTTTGGCTAATTGTTGAGTAAGGTTTTTTCTTGAAAACTGCTCAATATTTTGGGTATTTTTTATGCTGTTTCCGTTTTTCCATAGCTCAAATTTTTCCATGATGAATTTCTTGATCGATTCGGAATCGTTGTAGCTAAAATGTTTTCCGGCCTGGGTCTGTTCCAGTATTTTGGAAACATCGGCCTGATCCGGACCGAATGAAAGGATCTGTTTTCCGGTAGCCAGATATTCGAATATTTTTCCGGGAATAATTCCTTTGGAAGATTCATTTGGAAAATTGGTGATCAGCAATAAGTCTGAGCTTTGCATTTCTTCAATGGCCTTATCGTGGGAGAGATATCCTAAATTGAGAACATGCTTTTTTAAGCTAGAATTTTCAATAGAATTCAGGATTTTATCATCGACTCTTCCTGCAAATTTTAAAGCAAAGCTGTTTGCAAAATCCGGATTTGTTTTTACCAGTTCATCAAGAGCTTTCCATAAATTTTCAGGATTTCTGAGCTGTTCCAGAACACCGATATAGCTTAGCGTAAATGTCTGAGGTCTATTTTTATGAGCTATAATTTCGCTATTTTGCGATTTTGCAATTTTACTCTCTGTCATGCTGAGCGGGGTCGAAGCATCTGTTTCATCAAATCCATTGGTAATACAAACCGCATTAGCTCCCGCTTTACGGAAATTTTCAGCATCAGTATAGCTTGTTGCTAAAGTAACATTCGCATTTTTGAAAACCTCACTTTCCAGTTGTCTGTGTTTTTTATCAGAACTTTTGGTGAGTTTTAAATGTTGATAGTATGAGATTTCAGTCCATGGGTCACGAAAATCGGCAATCCATTTTAAATTGGGCATTTTCTTTTTAAGCTGTAATCCGATGAGGTGCAGGGAATGCGGCGGCCCGGAAGTCACTACGACATCTATTTTGTGTTCTTTCAGATATTGTTCTAAAAATTTGACGGAAGGTTTTACCCAGAAAACTCTTGCATCCGGAATGAAAAAATTTCCTCTCACCCAGATAGAAAGTTTGGATTTCCAGCTTTGATTTTTACCGACATCAAATTGTCCGGCTTTGAACTTTTTATTACTTTTATTAAGCTTTTCAGCCAGTTGATAAGGCTCCCAGATCTTTGTTTTTACAATTTCAATGTTTTCCGGAACATCTTTAACGAGGCTTTCATCCAGTAAAGGATAGCTTGGGTTTTCAGGAGTATAAATAATGGGTTTCCAGCCAAAATCCGGAAGGTATTTAGCAAATTTCAACCATCGCTGTACACCGGGTCCTCCTGCAGGAGGCCAGTAATAGGTGATGATTAATATTTTTTTCTGTTCCATTGATATGAATACTGCTTGTCATTGTGAACGAAGCGAAAGCGGAGTGAAAAATGACAGACACACACTAAGCCGGTTCTGTGGCTTGTTGATCTTTCTTTTTGTTCTTATTCATCCAAAAGATTCCCAAAGCACTTAGAACAATGAATAATCCGAAGCAAAGCAAAGAAATCCATTTTCCTTTTTCAATCACTTCCGGCTCAAATACCATTCTGATATTATGGGTTCCTGCCGGAACATGTACCGCACGAAGCAAATAATCTGCTTTGATGTACGGAACTTCTTTTTCATCCACAAACATTTTCCAGCCATGAGGATAATAGATTTCAGAGAAAACCGCTAACTGTGGTGTTTTGGATTGAGATTTAAACTCCAGTTCGTTTGGTTGATATTTCGTTAGATTAATGTAAGCGGTAGAGTCTGCCTGAACAGGTTTGCCATTGAAATAAGACTTATCTGAAGCGGCGATCACTGCAGTTTTTTTACTGTTGATCACTCCAATAGCTTTAATCTCTTCGTTCGGTGTGTTTACGAATTGTAAATCGCTTACAAACCATGCATTTCCGTTAGCTTTGGGGTTAGGAACCGCCTGAGGCTGTTCCGGGCCACCTACCACCCAATATTTGGCATTCAGAAGGTTGAGGATATTAGGGACTTTTACTGAGTCCATTACCTGGAAATATTCATTGATCACATCATCGTATCTTCTCAGTTTCACCGCATGATATCCTCCGATGGATGATTTGAAATATGAAGTATTGGTTTCACTGAACGTTCCCAAGATATTGTTGAAAATTCTGTAGTGGGTTTTATCTTTTTCAGCAATAGTTTCAAGTGTTTTATTGACCTGAACATTGGCCAGAATGGATTCTAAATTCGGATTACCGGCGACTTTTTCAGCTAAAAGATCAGAGCTTTCCGTCTGGAAAGGATTTTCAGCGAAAACTTTGTCTACATAATTCTCATCATTCAGATAACGTTTGTTGACCGTCCAAAGGTCAAACAAACTTACCGCTCCAATGATTATTAATGCAACATTCTGACTTAATTTCTGCTTTAAAGCAAAGAACAGAGCTGCCGCTGTAATCGCTACATAGATGAATGCTTTGATGGCATCAATTTTAAACAATTTGAATCTCTCATCCACAAGGAAATCTAGTAGGAAGGGAGGGAAGTACGTCTTCTCGTTCGCTGTGGCAAAACCTAATAAAGATTTTCCGAAAAGCAAAAGAATTAATAATAATCCCAATGTTCCGCCGCTTACGTAAAGAAGGACTTTCTTTTTATATTCTTCCGTCAGTTTTTCATCCGTGAAGAACCTGTATAATCCGATAATGGCAATTAACGGGAATAATAATTCAACCACGACCAAAATAGAAGATGGCGCTCTGAATTTATTGTAGAACGGTACAAAATCTATAAAGAAATCGGATAAAGGCATAAAGTTGCTTCCCCACGCTAATAAAATAGTCAGAATAGAAGCTCCTAAAACCCAGTAACGGTATTTTTTCCATCCGAAGAAGAATCCTAGCACCGCCAGGAAACATACAATAGCTCCCTGATAAGCCGGCCCGGAAGTTCCCGGCTGGTCTCCCCAATAGGTTACTCCGCTGAATCCTTTGGAAATCCTGTCCATCTCAGCCTGTGAAGAAACGTTTTCCTGAACGAGTTCCTGAACCCTGTTCATGATTTCTTTTCCTTCCGGTTCCTGGCTTCCGCCCCCCATTAATCTTGGAATGAAAAGATTTAAGGTTTCAAGCTGGCCATAGCTCCACATCAGCATACTTTCCTTATCCATCCCCGATTTTCCGGAAGTATGGCTTTCGTTATTCAGAATCTGCTTTCCACGAACGGTTTCTTTCACATATTCAGAATTGGCCATAATTCTTTGAGAATTCATTCCGACACCAATAACACAGGCCGCAGCAATAATTCCTGATGAAATAAGGAAATGCTTCATCGGTGTTTTCTTCTGAATAGCTCTCAGAAGTTCTGAAAGGAACAGGAATCCTAATGCAATAAACAGGTAATAGGTCATCTGAGGATGGTTCGCTGCGATCTGGAGCCCCATAAAAAGGGTGGTGACGATGAATCCCCAAATATAACTTTTACGGATATAGACCAGTAAAATACCGGCTAAAAGTGGTGCGAAATATTCAATCGTATTCACTTTCCCGTTGTGTCCGGCTGCAATAATGATATAGAAATAGGTGGAGAGCCCGAAGAAAGTGGCTCCAAGTAGCGCATACTTCCAATTTCTCACGGCAACCATTCCTAAAAAGAAAAATCCTGCAAAAAGTAAGAAAAGATAATTAACAGGTCGCGGAAGGAAATTCAGATAGCTGTCGATTTTTTTAATCACATCTCCCTTGAATTGGCTACCCATCTGGTAAGTTGGCATTCCTCCGAACATGGAATCACTCCAATACGTTTCTTTTCCGGTATCTGCTCTGTAATCAAGAAGTTCTTTTGCACCTCCTCTGTACTGAACGATATCATGCTGAAAAAGTTGTTTCCCTGTAAAAACAGGAGTAGAGTATAAAAATGCTAAAACTATAAATACAACTAATGAAATTGCAATATAAATTAAGTTTTTATTTTTTGCCATGCTGGTTATTATCTTTTGTTGCCGGAATTTTTACCTTTTATCATTCTCTTTGATCTCTTCGTAGTCTACTGTTTCGGCATCCCATTTGAGATTCGAATTGTTGTTCTTATTTGAGTTTTGTAAATCCTGCTGCTTATTATTGTTATCAAATCTATAACTGTAAAATGTCTTAAAGAAAATCCTTTTAAGGATATTCCAGACAAAGAAAATAATAATGGCTGCGAGTACGAGCTCAAAAATATATTTCATGATGTTTCAATTATTTAGCAGATGGATTGATCATCACAGAAGAATTGGAAACACTTTTCATAGACTGAGATTGTTTTCCATCGGAAATCGTCTCGACCTGAGTCGTTTTTACCGTAATATTCTGGTTGGTGATCCACCCTGTATTCTGATCAAATTTTATCGTTCCGTTTTGGGCAAGTTCACTGCTTAAGCTATGAGTAATGGGTCCCTGAGTTTTTTTCTCTGTTTTCTTAGGAATTCCTCCTGTTACGGAAATTTCTGCCGTCCCGTTTCCAACGCTTTTCAATATATAGTTAGATGTTACCTTTATGGTTCCGCTAGGATCTGCATTCTCGGTATTCGTCCACTTATCGCCCACTTTTGCTCCTTTTTTAGGAAGGATTGTCAAATTTTTATTAAACTGGTCTTTCAGTATCTTTTCATTGAAAGTTTCTTTAAGACTTGCTACCACACTTGCTTTCTGGTTTGCATCTTTGATCAATGTTCCGACAGCATTGCCCACTTTGGTATAAATCGCTTCAAAGCCTGTGATGGAAATTACATTTCCTTTCGTATCCATTTTCATGTTCAGCTTATTTCCGGAAGTAAGTGCTTTGTTGATATTCCAGATCATTTTCAGGTCATCTTCTTTTGGCATCGGTTGTTTGGTGTCTACAATGATTGTTTTTCCCTGCGCAGATTGCGAATTTCTTTTTCCGACAAGGTTTAGGGTCATATCATAGACATTTCCTTTGATATCATTCACCGTGAAAGTCATCTCATCTGTAGATTCGCTTGTTCCGCTCATTGTTTTTCCCTGAGGATCCGTCATTGTTTTCACATCTCTCTGGTAAGTTACCAAAGGATATGTTTTTCCTTTTTCAAGCTTGAAAGATTGGGTGTAAATCCCTGCAGAATCTTTAATAGCCGGGTTTTCTTCTACTTTAGCTACAGAATCGGCCGGAACTTCCACTGTAATGGTTTTTCCTGTTTTAGGATCTACTTTGGTGATTTTTGTCGTTTCTTTTTTACAAGATACAAGAGCTATGGAGATCAGCGCTAATGCTGCAATATTTTTCATTTCGATTATTTTTATGTTGTGTAATTAATTGATTTTTATAAGTTTCTGTCTCATCGCCTCATACAAAATAGCACCACATGCTACAGAAACATTTAATGATTGGGTTTTTCCTTCAATAGGTAATTTTATTTTTTCGTCAGAATGATGTAATACTTCTTTAGATATTCCGGTTTCTTCATTTCCCATGACAATCGCGCAGGGCTCAGTAAAATCAATATCATAAATAAGTTTCTGGGCTTTTTCAGAGGCTGCAAATACTGAAATTCCGCTTTGCTGTAAAAAATCTACCGTATGCGCAAGATTGGCTTCTTTACATATTTTTACATTGTAAATGGCTCCTGCGGAAGTTTTAATGGCGTCCGAATTAATAGGAGCCGCTCCCTTTTCCGGAATGATGACCGCATCTATTCCCACACATTCCGCTGTTCTGCAGATTGCTCCAAAATTTCTGACATCGGTAAGACGGTCAAGAATCAATAAAAAAGGAGTTTTTCCCTCTTCAAATAACTGCGGAACGAGATCTTCTACTTTATGGAACGGGACATCAGAAATGAAAGCCACCACACCCTGATGATTTTTTCGGGTAAAGCGGTTCAGTTTTTCCACCGGAACATAATTGGGACGTATTTTATTCTTTGCTAAAACAGCTTTCAATTCTGCATAAATAGGACCTTGCAATGCATTCTGCACAAAGATCTTGTCAATCGTTTTTCCTGCTTCAATAGCCTCAATTACAGGACGAAGCCCGAAAATAAAATCGTCTTTTTTATCGTTGGTAGTATTCATTAATCTTCAGTTAAAAAGTTGTTTGAGTAGTGCCCGTATATCGTATTTTCTTCAAGAAGGGTGGCCATTCCTTCAAATACAGGATGATGATTCAGATCTGTCCAGATCAGTTTGAAAATATGACTGGAAGTTTCTTCAATCTTTAAATAATTGATCATGGCTTGCTTATTCTCAATCCATGAGGTGATGTATTCTCCTGCAAACCCTGCATCCTCACTAATTCTATTGGCACTTTCTGATAAAATGGCCTGGTCAATATTATTTAAATATTCCCCAATCAGATTTCCGGTATTAGTAAGCCTAAAATGAAAACTACCGTGAACAGACATATATATTTAATATTTTTCTCCTAAAATTGCTCTTTTTTGTGCCATTGCATAGCCATAATGAAGGCTCTCATGCATATTGTTGAAAATAATGGCATCCTGGATACTCTTCAGGTCCAAACCAAAACTGGTGGTATAAGGAGTGTAATCAGAAAAGAAATCACCGTCATAATCCTTCATTAAGATTTTTGAAGTCTCCGTCAGTAAAAATTCAAGATCTTCCACCTCCGATTTCTGAACATTCAGGTTCGGTAAAGTCCCTTTTTTATACGTTTCGATCCAGTATTTATCTATTCTGAAAGGGTTTCCGCTCAGATAATAATGCAAAAGCTGCTGAGTAGCCACTGTATGGGCAATATTCCAGTAAATATTATTATTAAAACCGTCAGGAATCAGCAAAAGATCTTCATGGGAAGTATTCTGCAGGATATCCAGAAGGTTCTTTCTTACCTGTCTGTGAGCTTGAAAATGATAATTCATTTTACAGAAATTTTTAATCACCAAAAATAGTTTAATAAACTGGAAATGACAATTTTTGAGCTGTGGTTTACCATAAATTTATATATTTTTATGAAAAAAAGGAATAATGCAATCCGGTTTTAAGGCTTAAAGTGGCCGGAATCTGGCATGAATGCAGGAATATTTAACAAACTTTAACTTAAATATGGCATTAATTGTGTTGATTAATGCAAGTATTTATTAGAAATTTACCCATTATTTTAAATTAAGCTATGTCAGATACATATCAAGCAGAAGACATTCGTCAGTTAACGGAAAAAATAAAGGAACAAAACTATTTGTTCTCTCTTCTGAGACAGGAAATCAACAAGGTTATTATTGGACAGGAATATATGGTAGACCGCCTTTTGGTCGGCCTTTTAGGGAATGGGCACGTTCTGCTGGAGGGAGTTCCTGGTCTGGCTAAGACTTTGGCCATCAAAACACTGGCGGAAGCTGTGCATGGTGAATTCTCAAGAATCCAGTTTACTCCGGATCTGCTTCCCGCAGATGTGGTGGGAACTATGATCTATAATATTAAAGACAATGATTTTTCAATAAAAAGAGGCCCTGTTTTCGCCAATTTCGTGTTGGCGGATGAGATCAACCGTGCACCTGCAAAAGTGCAGTCAGCTCTTTTGGAAGTGATGCAGGAAAAACAGGTGACTATTGGTGATGAAACGATGAAGCTTCCGAAGCCGTTTCTGGTATTGGCTACTCAAAACCCGATTGATCAGGAAGGTACCTATCTGTTACCGGAAGCACAAAGTGACCGTTTCATGCTGAAATGTAAGATAGATTATCCTGATTTTGAAGACGAAAGAACCGTCATGAGAATGGTTTCCACTTCACATCAGCCGGAAATCAAACCTGTTATTTCTTTGGAACATATTGTGGAAGCTAAATCTCTTGTCAACCAGATCTATCTGGATGAAAAAATTGAAAAATATATCCTGGATATGGTTTTTGCCACACGTTATCCTGAAAAGTATGGTCTTTCCGAACTTAAAAATTATATCAGCTTCGGAGCTTCTCCGAGAGCCTCCATTAATCTTGCTATTGCATCGAGAGCATATGCTTTCCTGAAAGGCAGGGCATTTGTAATTCCTGAAGATGTAAAAGCATTGGCAAAAGATGTATTAAGACACAGAATGGGTCTTACGTTCGAAGCGGAGGCAGAGGAAATAACATCCGAAGAAATCATCGACAGAATTTTAGCGAAAATTCAGGCTCCTTAATAGTGCTTATGGAAGAAATAATCATCAGAAAAGCCGTAAAGGATGATTGCGCTCCCATGCTGGAGCTGATCAAAGAGCTTGCTGAATATGAAAAAGCACTACAAGAAGTTACTCTGACTCTTGAAGAGTTTACCAAAGACGGATTTGGTGAAGCTCCTGTTTGGGGTGCTTTTGTAGCGGAATGGAATGATGAAATTGTTGGGATTTCATTATATTATGACAGATATTCAACATGGAAAGGAAGGAGATTGTATCTTGAAGATCTGGTAGTAACGGAAAGAATGAGAGGAAAACAGATCGGTAAAAAATTATTTGATGCCACATTGGAATATGGAAAATCCAACTCATATAGCGGGATGGTTTTTCAGGTACTTAACTGGAATGAACCGGCCATCAATTTCTATAAAAAATACAATCCGAAATTTGATGATGAATGGTTGAATGTGTCTATCGAGTTTTGAGTTATAAATTATGAATTATAAGTTCTCTGTCCATGCCTGTACTCTAAACCTGTTACCTAAATGAAAATAAAAGATATTGTAAAAAAAGTAAAGCAGATTGAAATCCGTACCCGAAAGAAGACGGAAGCTACTTTAATGGGGCAATATCACAGTGCTTTTAAAGGACAGGGCATGACGTTTTCAGAAGTGCGTCCTTACCAATTTGGAGATGAAATCAGAAGAATCGACTGGAACAAAACTGCACGTTTCCGTGAACCGTTTGTAAAGGTAATGGAGGAAGAACGGGAATTAACAATGATGTTATTGGTAGACATTTCTGCATCTATGGACTATGGAACCAAAACCCAGTTGAAAAGAGAGTATGTGGCTGAGATTGCGGCCAGTCTAGGCTTTTCAGCAGCCGGAAATAATGATAAAGTAGGATTGATTTTATTTGCCGATAAAGTATATAAAGTTATTCCGCCGCAGAAAGGAAGAAAGCATATCCTTTCCATTATCAGTAACATTCTGACGGCAGATTATATTCCTTCCGTTTCCAATATTGATAAAGCAATGGAGTATATGATGGGAATCTTTAAAAGGAAATCTCTGGTTTTCTTATTCTCAGACTTTGAAAACCCATATGATTCCAAAATTTTAAGAGCTGCATCTAAAAAACACCAGGTGCTCGGAATGAGAATTTATGATGAAAAGGATAATGAAATTCCGGATGTGGGATATGCACTCTTGCGAGATGTAGAGACAGGAGCCCAGGTTTGGGCCAATACTTCAAGTGCTAGATGGAGGTATACCTTTGCGGAAGCTCAAAAGCAAAAGATAAAAGCTCTTGAAGATGATTTCGCCAACAGCTCGGCCAGTTTTATGAATGTGAATACCGGTGCGGATTATTCAAAATTGTTGTATAATTATTTTCAAAAAAAATAATGTATCAGAGGAATGGGTTTAGCTCATTCATTTAAAATAATAAAAACAGTAGCTTTAGCCAAAATTGATTATTTAAAGTTGAAAAAAATACTATTTATTATATGTTTCCTGGTCTGTGCGAATGCTTTTTCACAGATCCTTTCTTCCAATGTAGAGAAGAAAACCCTTGCATTGGGGGAAACGGATCATATGGTTATTAAGATTGATAACATCGGGGGCCAGAAGGTTTCTGCTGCTCCCAAAGACGAATTGCTTCCTTTTCATTTTGAGGAAATTAAAGACAGTATAGGAGTGAATGCCGGTTCTTACGTAAGAAAAATAGAATTTGCGGTATATGAAGAAGGAAAATTCACGATTCCTGAACTTGAATTTAGGGTAGGAAGTAAAATATTAAAAACCATTCCTTATGAAATAGAAGTGATTAATACGGCCCAGAAAGGGGATCAGATTAATGACATCATGAAGAATAAAGAAGTAAAGCTGGAACCCACTGATTACTGGGAGCTTTACAAATGGTATATTCTTGCCGCTTTGGCTTTAATTGCTTTAATTATAGCGATTATCATGTTAGTGAAATGGGGAAGAAAGAAAAAAAGCTCTCCTGTGGTGGCAACCAACCAGACTTTAAAAGAATTGGAATCTCTTAAAAAGAAAAAATATATCGAAGAAGGAAACTACAGATCATTTTATGTGGAACTGATTGATATTTCAAGAAACTTTATCACCAGACAATATCATTTGCCGGCAGATGTCTTATTGACGGATGATCTGATCCAGCTTATGAAAAAGAACAACACCATTTCTCAGGAAAATGAAAAAGTAGTTGAAGAAGTATTCGTAAGAGGAGATCTGGTGAAATTTGCCAAAACATTCCCGGATAAGGCTACTATGGAAAGAGATTTTACAGATATCAGAGAATTTGTGAAAAGATCCTCAAAAGATTTAGAATTTGAAAACTTAAGAAAGGATGTTTAATTTTGAGTTTTACAGTCCGTGGTTTCTGCTTCTTTTTCTGCTGTTTATTCCTGTTTTTTTCAGAGATATAAGCAAACAGAAGAAAAAAGGAATCAAAGTTCCTACTGTTCAGCACATGAAGAGCAGTGGCGGAATTCAGCTGGTACTTTTTTTTCTGAAAATATCAAAATACATTATACTTTCTGCGCTCATTATTGCGATGGCAAGACCGCGAACTTTTACGGTTTCCCAAGACAGGGATGATACCAAAGGAGTAGATGTTATGCTTTCTATAGACGTTTCTTTAAGTATGTTGGCCAAAGACCTTTCTCCGGATCGTATTACAGCATTAAAGGACATCGCGGTTAAATTTGTTAATAAGCGTCCCAACGACAGAATCGGAGTGGTGGCCTATGCTGCAGAAGCATTTACCAAAGTTCCTGTCACTTCCGATCATCAGGTGGTAGTAGACGAAATAAAAAATCTGAATTCCGCTGGCCTTGAACCGGGAACCGCTATTGGAGAAGGACTCGCTGTCGCCGTTAATCACCTTGTTAAAAGCAAGGCGAAAAGTAAAGTGATTATTTTAATGACGGATGGGGTAAGCAATATCGAAAATGCAATTCCTCCAATGGCAGCCGCCGAACTGGCTAAAAACAACAATATCAAAGTGTATTCCATAGGAATCGGAACCAATGGGTATGCCTTAATGCCCACCGCACAGGATATTTTCGGTGATCTGATATTCACGGAAACGGAAGTAACCATTGATGAAAACACATTAAGAGAAGTGGCACAGACCACCGGAGGACAATATTTC
>NZ_BAAFHL010000057.1:0-13280 GCF_042849955.1 Chryseobacterium barbadense | reverse complement strand
AGTTATTCTGAATGATCCATCCGCTTACCAGACTTCCGATCATAGCACCAAAGCCATTAGTCATCATCATAAATAATCCTTGCGCGGAAGAACGTATTTTAAAGTCCGTATTGGTTTCAACAAAAAGAGATCCTGAAATGTTGAAGAAGTCGAATGCCATTCCGTATACAATACATGAAAGGATGATTAAAACCAGCCCAAACCCTTCCGGAACTCCATATGCGAAGAATCCGAATCGTAAAACCCAGGCTAACATGGAAATCAGCATTACCTTCTTAATTCCAAATTTCTTCAGAAAGAATGGAATTGCCAGAATGAATAATGTTTCCGAAACCTGAGAGATCGACATTATCAAAGTAGACCGTTTTACCACTAAGCTGTCTGCATACTCCGGCATTTTACCGAAATCTGAAAGAAATGCATCTCCGTACATATTAGTCAATTGCAAAGCGGCTCCTAAAAACATGGAAAACAGAAAGAACATGGCCATTTTTCCGTTTCCGAATAATGATAATGAGTTCAATCCTAATTTTTCTAATGTAGTTGCATTTTTAGGTATTGTATTTTGTGGCGGGCATTTAGGCAACGTAAATGCATAAATCCCTAGAAGAATAGCAAATAACGCCGCAATATAAAATTGGTTCCCTGAATCTTTGTTATCTGTAAGATTAGTAATCCACATGGCTACAATAAATCCTATGGTTCCCCATACTCTAATTGGCGGAAAAACTTTTACCACATCGTAATCGTTATTTTTAAGAACATAATAGGCAATAGAATTGGATAAGGAAATCGTCGGCATATAGAAGAACATGGCAATCAGCATTACCCAGAAAAACTGGTGGGGATCAGAAACCTGAGGAAGAAAAAATAAGGTAATTCCGTATAGGATATGGAGAATTCCATAAAGTCTTTCTGCATTCATCCAACGGTCTGCAATAATTCCCGTAAGAGCAGGCATAATGATAGACGAAATTCCCAGGGTGGAAAATACTGCTCCAAATTCTGCACCACCCCATTGTTTTGTGCTGAACCAATATACTCCGATAGTAATCAGCCAGGCTCCCCAGACAAAAAACTGTAGAAAGCTAAGGATGGTAAGTCGTAATTTTAAATTCATATGTGGTTTTAAATATCTCTGTTAATCAATTTTCTTTTTTCTTCTCTTAATCTCTTCCTGGATTTCAAGGGCAGTGTCATAATCTTCTTCTTTTACGGCTTCATCCAATAATTTCTGAAGCTCTTCCATGGATAGGGATCTTAGGCTGTCTTCCGTTTGTACGGTTTCAGAAAATGATTGTTCTTCTTTGGATACATCTTCCAGTTCAAGAAGAATTCCCGCCTCATTCAATACCTGTTGGGTCGTGAAAATAGGGGCATCAAATCTCACAGCCATGGCAACGGCATCAGACGTTCTGGCGTCCAGAATCAGTTCTTCATCGTTGCTTTTATTCTTGAAATTGATATTGGAGAAGAAAACTCCGTCTACGATCTGGTAAATGATCACAGAAACCAACTCATAATTGGCAGAAACTATAAATTTTGTAAATAAATCGTGGGTAAGTGGACGCGGCGGATGAATGTCTTTCTCCAGGCCAAGAGAAATGGATTGGGCCTCAAAATTTCCTATCACAACAGGTAATTTTATATGTGACTCTTCATGCTCCAATAACAATGCGTATGCTCCCGATTGGGTCTGGCTATACGATATTCCGCGAATAATTAACTGCTTATAATCCATAACTACAAATATAAATTAATTTTTTATTGTAGGTTTTACTTTTTGCACAAAAATAAAAGCCCGGGAAGGGCTTTTACTTTGTTATTTTGTTCAAATGTCAAGATGAATTGTGAATAAACTCCGCTGCCAGTTTTTTATCCTTGACTATTCACTCACGAAGCTAAATTGACAGTTGACTATTTATCCTTTTAACGCTTTGATTTTTTCAGTTAATGCAGGAATGATCTGGAATGCATCACCCACTACTCCATAATCTGCAGATTTGAAGAATGGTGCTTCCGCATCGTTATTGATTACTACAATTGTTTTTGAAGAGTTAACTCCTGCTAAGTGCTGAATTGCTCCTGAAATACCTACAGCAATGTAAAGGTTAGGCGAAATCGCTTTTCCCGTTTGTCCTACGTGCTCTGTGTGAGGTCTCCAACCGATATCTGAAACCGGCTTGGAACAAGCTGTAGCCGCTCCAAGAACGTTAGCCAATTCTTCGATCATTCCCCAGTTTTCAGGTCCCTTCATTCCTCTTCCTGCAGAAACTACTACTTCCGCTTCTTTAAGGTCTAATTTTCCTGAGCTTTGTTCGTGAGAGATCACTTTAGTATCTTCATTGGCAACAGATAGGTTTTTCACTTCTTCTGAACCTGATACTGCATTTTCTTTTACTCCGAAAGCATTTTGGGAAACCGTAACAATTACTCCGTTTCCTTCTGCTTTGGCATGCATGAAACCTTTTCCTGAGAATGCTTTTCTTTTTACCTGGAATGGCGAAAGGCTTTCAGGAGCAGCTAAAGCATTGGTAATTAAAGAATGTCCGTTCATTACTGCTAACATCGGAGCAATAGAAGAAGCGTCTGTAGTGTGCGGGAAAACAATAGTTCCTCCGTTTGCCACTTCATTAATTGCCTGTGCGAATGCTTTTGCCGAAAAGCTTTTAAGACCTTCGTCTTTGATATTGATTACATTAGATGCTCCATATTTGTATAATACATCTGAAGAATCTGTTGGGTTTACAGAGATTGCGGTAACGGTATCTCCTGCTTGATCTGCAATAGCTTTAGCATAAGAAACCGCTTCAAAAGCCGCTTTTTTGTAAACTCCGTTTATATTTTCTGCGTATACGAATACTGCCATTTTTCTTGAATTAAAAGATTAAAAAATTGAACGATTACAAGATTAGATTACTTTCGCTTCTTCGTGAAGTAGTCTTACTAATTCATCAAGGTTATCCGGAGAAACAATTTTCACAGCTGCTCTTGGCGGTACGCTGTCATAAGAAACTCCCTGCACCTTTACTTCAGAAGAAGTTGGCTCTACTATCTGTAAAGGCTTTGTTCTTGCAGACATAATTCCTCTCATGTTCGGAATGATCAAATCTTTTTCATCTACCAGTCCTTTCTGACCCGCAATTACAGCAGGTAATTTTACAGAAATAGTTTCTTTACCACCTTCAATCTCTCTTACAGCGGTAGCTTCGCTTCCGTTTACGTCTAATCCTACAGATGCGTTCACGAAAGGCTGGTTCAATAACTGAGCCACCATCCCGGGAACAGAACCACCATTGTAATCGATAGATTCTTTACCGCAAAGGATAAGGTCATATCCTCCGTTTTGAGCTACAGCAGCAATTTCTTTTGCCGTAGAATAACTGTCTTTTGGATCAAGGTTTACTCTTACCGCATCATTGGCACCAATAGCCAATGCTTTTCTGATTACAGGCTCTGTTGCAGCATCTCCTACGTTGATCACTGTTACAGTAGCTCCCTGAGATTCCTGAAGTTTCACTGCTTTTGTTAAGGCAAATTCATCTAAAGGATTGATGACCCACTGGATTCCGTTCTTGTCAAAAGCAGATTTGTCTGCTGTAAAGTTAATTTTAGAAGTAGTATCCGGAACACTACTAATACAAACTAATATTTTCATGTGTACTATTTTATTTTTTCCCTTTAATGCATAAATACCAACCGGTTAAATGCCGAGATTTTATTTTTTTAATTTCTGTAAATATAAGCAAAAAATATATTATGCATGCATAATATATATTGATTTGTTATTCAGCGCATTAAAAATAACAAAAACGCTTTAATGCAAAGCGTTTTTGTATATTGAGAAGGATAGTTAAGATTATTTTTTAATAATTTTTTTAGAAAATTTATTCTCTTTTGTTTCAATATTAATGATATAGATTCCCGGGCTAAGATTGCTTACATCTATTTGGTCATTATCAATCTTTATATTATTTACTTTTCTCCCCGTTGCATCAAAAAGCTCAACTTTAGTAATTAGCGTTTTGGATTGGATTTTAATGAAATCAGTTGCAGGGTTAGGATAAACTGACAGGCTATTTTCTTCCATAGCAGCTTCTTTGGTTCCTAATACGAGGGTATTGGTAGCTGTAACCGTATAATCATCAAAAGAAGTGATATGAGCCACCGTATTCCCGGTGCCCACTGCTGAAACAAAATCCATTTCAAAAGGATCTTCTCCTACAGCTGCTGGTGTAACGGTTGTTGCGCTGGGGCTGAAAGTACCTTCAGGAGTTATCCATGAAGCAACTCCCGTTGTTTTATTGAATGCACAACTCACAGAAACCCAGGTATTGGCAGGATAGGTATTAGATCCTACAGTAAAACCGAAGTTAGCCGTTTGCCCTGTTGCATTATCTGTATAATATGCGATACCCATTATTTTTTGGGTGGCATAATTGTATCCTATGCCAGTCAATGTTTTATGAGTTGTGGTATTGTAAACTAATACGGTTCCCCTGCCTACACCGCCTGTAGCATTTCCGGTATATATGGCAACATCCACTTTAATGATATTATTCCCCGGAGTCCTTGCGGCCCAGGCGGCATCTAATCCGCTTTTCCACATATACCTTGTTCCTGTTGCGGTTGCACTTCCGGTAAGCTGCAATGATTTGTCATGAGAAGCATCTATGTTTACAATTTGAGCATCGGAATTGGAGCCGCCGGCAAAATCTGTGTAAAATCCTCCTTGTCCTGGAGTTGTTGCTGTAATATTCGTCCCAACGTTTCCTATAACATAGGAGTTAAAATTATCACTCTGTAAAATTTGGGCATTCCATGTCTGGGTTAATACCAACAAAAATGCATTAATTGATAAAAAATTTTTCATGTACATATTTTTTTTAATTCGGTTCTGATGGCTAAAGATTTAGTGGTATTTATCTCAAACATTTCACTTAACTGAGATTTGATACAAACTTACTTTATCTTTAAAATGGTATCAATACCTATTATTAGGTATCTTTAAACTGTAGATCAGTTCTATAGATAAGACTGCAAAAGTTTAAAAAGGTTGCCCGAATAAAAAATATATCCTTAATTTTTTTTCAATGCTTAACTATTTTAACAATTTGTTTTTTGACTATGCAGGTTTAGTTGCTCTAAACTCAATCTTGCTGGGTAAGACTCTTGGATTCATCTTCAATATATCCAGTACCAGGTTTCCCATATCTTCTGGCTGAATTTTCCAATTGTCTTTTTCAGAAGGAGTATTGCCATTGAAATGGGTTGCAACCGATCCCGGCATGATTACAGTTGCTTTAATATTATATTTTCTAAGATCAATCATAGCGGCTTGTGTAAAACCCACTACACCAAATTTTGAAGCATTATATCCGGTTCCGTTTTCAAAGAAATTAGCTCCGGCAAGGCTTGAAATAGTAATATAATATCCTTCTGTTTTCTTCAGCTCCTCCACAGATGCTTTTAAGGTATAGAAAACACCGGTTAAATTTGTTTCTATCATATCATTCCACTCCTCAGCAGATAATTCGTCTACGGGCTTAAAAACACCTAATCCTGCATTAGCAATTACATAATCTAATCTTCCAAATGTTTCAATAACGGTTTTAACGGCTGCCTGCTCGCTTTGAAGGTTTCTTACATCGGAAACCAATCCCAAAACTTTATCTGAATATTGTTGTAATTCCTTTTGAGCTTTTACTACATCTTCTTCTTTTCTTCCCGAAAAGGCAACCGAAGCTCCGTTTTCCAGTAATATCCTTGCGATTCCAAACCCAATCCCTTTGGTTCCTCCTGTTATATAGACTACTTTATTTTCCAACATATTATTAATTTGATGTCTAAAATAAAAAAAACGCTCCAAATTGGAGCGTTTGTATAATTGTAAAATTCTATTATCAAATTATTTCTTAATGAATTTTTCAGTAATAATACCATTATTGGTTTCTACAGAAATCAGATATGTTCCGGAAGATAAATGTGTTACATTAATTTTATTCTCCTCCAACTTCACGTTCATATTTTTTCCAGCCAAATCAACAACAGATACATTTTTGATCTTAGAGTTTGTCTTGATGCTTAAAATATCAGAAGTCGGATTTGGATACACCGAAATTACATTATTTTCAATTTTCGTTTCTTTTACTGCAAGAGCTGCTTCGTTATTAATTGCAACCCTATCAATATAAGCACTTCCCAAATAATTATCGTGTACAAAATCAATTCTGGAAATATTGTTCTGGGTATAAGCCTGCCCTGTAAAAATTAGTGTATTATTTAGATAATATTTAATATCGGTAGCTGTTGAAATTATTTTTAATCTGTACCAGGTATTTGCAGCCCAAGTGTGTGTGGTATCTACCAGAGTTGTAGATCCTGCGTTCACAATTAAAATTTTACCATTATAGGAAAAATTAATATAGGTAACTATATTTCCTGTTCCGGCTGTATTAACAGTTCTAAAGACAAAATCGGAGCTTGATGCACTTTGATCTGTTATTCTTACATCAAATGAAAGAGTAAAATTATTGTAGGTTAACGGAGCGGGCGGAGTATAAAACCCTCCCATTACCGGGGATGCTTGTGACCCATATGCACTTTCTTTTGTAATTTTAAAAGAATTAGTTCCTCCTACAGCAAGTTCGCTGGTTATAACCTGATTGGTTATATAAGCAGGGGGCGTTGCACCATTGGAAGTTGTTACCCAAGACTGCTGTCCATTAATATTTCCTGCAGTATAGCCTTCGCTACTTTCAAAAGAAATAAGTTGTTGCGCAAAAGATAATGCGGATAGTAATAACAAGGATACAAGATAAAATTTTCTCATGATAATTATTTTTTGGTTTTATGAAATAAATATAAAAATTTATATTCAATTAAAAAAATTATCACGTAAAAAATAAAAAATCCTTAAGATATTTCTCTTAAGGATGATAATTTATCATTTTGAATAATTCTCAAAAAATAATGGAATACTCTCAATTCCCTTATAAAAATTGAAGAGACCATAATGCTCATTCGGGGAATGGATCGCGTCCGAATCTAATCCGAAGCCCATTAAAACTGATTTGGCGCCCAACACTTTTTCAAACATAGCCGTAATCGGAATACTGCCTCCTCCTCTGTACGGAAGAACTTCTTTTCCAAACGCAGATTCCATTGCTTGTTTTGCCGCTGAGAACTCTTTAGTATCAGTTGGTAACACATAAGGCATTCCTCCATGATGAGGCGTTACTTTCACTTTTACATTATCCGGAGCTATTTTCTCAAAATATTTAGTGAATTTCTCCGTAATTTCTTCAGGGGTCTGATAAGGAACCAAACGCATGGATATTTTTGCGAAAGCCTTTGAAGGTATTACCGTTTTTGCTCCTTCTCCTGTGTAGCCACCCCAAATTCCGTTACAATCCAAAGTAGGACGAATAGAGGTTCTTTCCAGGGTTGTATATCCTTTTTCTCCTTCAACACCGTTTAACCCGATAGATTTTTTGAATTCTTCAGGATTATCCTTCAGTTTATTCATCTCCGTTCTTTCTTCCTCTGAAACCACGTCTACATTATCATAAAATCCATCAATGGTAATGTGACCATCTTCATCAATTAATTTGGCAATCATTCTTGAAAGAACATGAATAGGATTCGGAACTGCTCCGCCATATAATCCTGAATGCAGATCTCTGTTCGGACCTTCCACTTCTACTTCCACATAACTTAAACCTCTCAGACCGGTAGTAACCGTTGGCTGTTCATTGCTGTAAATATGAGTATCAGAAATCAGAATACAATCGCAGGCTAATTTTTCTTTATTTTCATTCACCCAATCTCCTAAGCTCACAGAACCTACTTCTTCCTCTCCCTCTAAAATAAATTTAACGTTGCAAGGAAGCGCATTGGTTTTCATCATGGCTTCAAATGCCTTTAAGTGCATAAAGAACTGTCCCTTATCGTCTGCTGAACCTCTTGCAAAGATAGCTCCTTCTGGATGAAGCTCCGTTTTCTCAATATACGGCTCAAAAGGTGGCTTTTTCCACAAATCCAACGGATCGGCAGGCTGAACATCATAATGACCATACACCAATACCGTAGGCAAACTTTTATCTAAAATTTTCTCTCCAAAAACAATAGGATATCCTTTTGTCTGACATACTTCAACATGATCGGCTCCTGCATTTTTAAGGTGTTCTGCACATACGTCCGCACACTTCAATACGTCATTTTTATAGGCAGGATCTGCAGAAATGGAAGGAATTCTCAATAATTCAAATAATTCATCTACGAAACGTTGCTTATTTTCGTTAATGTAATTTAAAGTCTCTTGCATTGTAAAATTTGTTTTGTTAAAAGTAAAAAAAATGCCCTGCAGGAGCAAACAAAAAGGATTTTTTTTCCGGCAGCTTTTTATTCATTGATAATTAAATAATTATCTAACGAGTAAATAAAAAAATGTCCTGCATTTTTCAGCAGGACATTTTATATCGTGAACTAATAACTAGTGTTCAGCTTTTGGAGTTTTTTCACCTTCAGCAGGTTTTGCAGCAGCGCTGTCTGTTTTAGCAGCTTCAGTTCCATGTTTCTCAGCAGTTGCTTCTTTTTTATGTTCTGCTGCAGCTTCATGACCATGACCATGAGCTTCTGCACCACCTTGTGGATCTTCAGAATATCTTTCTACTCCTTCTTCAAGTTTAAGGGTATTCTTATTTCCACCCGCCTGTATTTTTTTACAGCTTACCGCAACAGTTGCAATGGCTAAACATATAATTAATTTTTTCATATGTAAAATTTATTTTTAAAGGTCATATGGAATCGCACTTTTAGTTTATTCTAAATTATCTAAACAGCAGGCGATTTCATGCTTAAATATTTGAATTGCGCAAAATTAAGAAATCTTGTATTTGTCGGCAACATTTTCAGATTGATTTTAAAATAATTTTTCCTTTTTTGGACTGTGTAAAAATAAGGTAGTTCATTCCACCGTCTTTTAGCTGATATTTCTTCTTGATCTCTTCTGGTTTAAGCGGGTAATTTTTTGAAATAATATTAAACTGATCTTTCTTTTTAATTTGCTTGCTATCAATAAGTTCCATTTCCAGTACCCTTCCAGGAAAATCTGGCTGCATTTCGTAGGAAGTATAAATATGGGTATTCGGATGGAGCTTTTTTACATTAAATTTTTCAGCAATTAAATTAAAAACGCCTGCTTTTAGAATGGAATTATTAGGAATATAAATATATTTTTCCGGTTCAGAATATACTGCTTCTGCATTTTCTTCTGTTCCAAACGGAAATGTAAGAATCTTTTCATCACTTTCCAGATTCACACAAGTGCAGATAATATCTGAACTTTTTCCTTTTGATAAAAAAACAACAACTTCCTTCACTTCATTTTTCACAGCAATAATATCAAGACGAAAGATATCAGGAAGTACGGAAATTAAGTACTTTAGATCAATCAGGGGGGATAGCTTAATAACAACTTGGTCTGAAATAGAAAGTAATTTTCCCTGAATTTCCAGAATGTCGGGTGATAGATCTTCTAAGAGGAATACTTTGTTTTTAAGATCATCCCGTCTTGCCGGGTCTAAATAAATCACATTAAAGAATTCTTGGTTGCTATCAAGAAATTCTTCCAGTTTCTGATTGATAAATGTTGCTTTTTTATTCAGGACATTCCAATTGTGTTCTACAATCTCTAGTACATCCGGATTTTGTTCAATTAAAGTAACATCTTCAAAGTTTTGAGAAAGGTAATAAGCATCAATCCCGAAACCGCTGGTAAGATCAATGAATTTCTTTCCTTTTATAAATCCAGCTTTATAAGCTGCTGTTTTCCCTGACGATGACTGCTCCAAATTAAGCTGTGGTGGAAAGATAATACCTTCTTTTAATAAAAACGGGAATTTTTTAGAGGCTATCTGCTTCCCTTTGATCTGCTGAACGATTTCCTGCATGGAAACCTCAGGAAAAGGTGATTTTTTTAATAGTAACGCATGCAGATCTGAATTGAGATTAGCATTGATATAGCATTGAATTTCTTCCTTTAAGATTGCTTTTTTAACCACGGATTACACGGATTTGCACAGATGTTTATATTATAAAAAGTTTATTTTACCAATCCAGTTTTCCATTTACTTTTCGGAAGATGCTTTTATCAATATAATCTGTATTGAAGTTAACAAGAATCCCTAATTTTAATCCTGTTAACTTCAGATAGGTTAATAATTGCTGGTGGTGGATATTATTTATCTCTGTAACCGCTTTCACCTCAATAATAACTTTATCTTCAACTATAATATCTGTTATAAAGCTTGAATCAATAAAAACATCTTTAAATTTAATGTTCATAGGAACCTGGCTTCTAACTTTCAATCCGTTATTTTGTAGTTCATGAACCAATACTTTTTCATAAACTTTTTCTAACAAACCCGGACCAAGTTCATTATATACAGAAAATATAGATTTCCTGACATAAAAACTTATCTCATTTTCTTTCATCGCAAATGTGTTTTTGTGTTTTATATTTACAGATTTCACACATATTCATCTGTGCAAATCCGTGTAATCCGTGGTTAGATAAATTCCACCAACGGATAAATTTATCTTTTATAAAAAATATAATCAGTTAATAATCGTTCAATGCCCTCCTGCTTCAATAATGAGTTGATTTGCCCTCTATGATAGGTGGAATGGTTAATTGCCTGAAAAAGCATTTCAAAGATTGTGTTCTCAAATTCAGCTCCTCTCGAATTGTGATAGGTGATTTTTTTATCTAAATTACTGTTTTTAATAATCTGTATACTTTTCAAATAATTCTGATGATTAATCGCCTCAAGGCTTTCAAAGGGATTCGTTTGCCATACTTCAAAAGATCTTTCCCCAAGAATTCTTGAATTCCAGATTTGTTGAGCATTAAGGATATGATTAATTAAACTGATCGTTTTCTCCTTTATTTTCGGGAGATTCTCAGCGATGATCTTAATCATTTCTTTATTAGAATAATAGGTATACTCGAAAAGATCAATCAGTTTTTCCTTCATCTTTAAAACTAAGGTCTCTACGTAATGATATTGTGTTGGGAGATAGCGGATCCAGGGTTGTAAGGTTTTCATTTTCAAAATCTAGATAGAATAACAATCCATCTTCTTCAATAAATTCAATAAGTCCGTTTAGAAATTTATTTTCTTCCGATTTGCCATCTTGATTATTATACTGAGCAATTAATTTCACTTTATAGGGTTTCTCAGAAAAGTCTACAGAATATTTCACTTTTCCTATTTTCCCTTCATTTGGACCATTCGGAATCACAAAATTTCTGCCATCTATGACCAATCCTTCAAACTCTAAAGCTATATAACCATCCGAGAAAAAGGTAAAAGTTCCTTTTTTATTCTTTTGATCTGCTCCAGACCATTTTCCATGCAAATCTTTTACAGATTGTGAAAAACACATTCCGAAAATCATCAGGAAAAGAAATAATAAGTTTTTCTTCATTTTTCTAATACTTATTCAAACATTTCGGCCCAACGAACGGCTTTTATTTCTTTATCACTGTATAAATCTTCGGCAGATTTCTTAATGTCCAATTTCGGATATAAATTAACTCCAATGAGCTTTATTTTGCCTTCTTCCACCCATTTCTGCTCTTCAACGGCATGATCGTAGATCTTTTTCTGAATAATTCCTTGTTTATGAAGCTCTAAATATCCTCCTGCTTCTTCAATTTCCAAGAATAAAGCCCAAGATTTCTCTGCGATCTGTCCGGTAATATCTTCCACATAATAACTCCCGTTAGAAGCATCTTCAAACACATTGATAATACTTTCGTACGCTAACACGATCTGCTGCTTAAAAGATATTTCTTCTGAGTTCTCGGTACTCTTATCGACAAGGTAGTTATTGCTGTAAACGGCATCTGCTCCTCCGATCATTGCAGAAGCAAGCTCTAATGTGGAACGGATCAGGTTATTTTCATTATCTGGAACAGCTTTATTTCTCAATGAGGTTTCCGCAAAGATATATGGGATCTCATCCAGCCTGTATTCTTTTGAGAATTGGTTAAAAATAAGCTTAAATGCTCTCAATTTAGCCATCTCAAAGAAGTAGTTTCCACCTATGGCAATCCTGAAAACAAGTTTTTTGATAATCTCTTCTCCATACACTTCTGCGAGTTCTTTTGTTTTTGCCAACGCGATTCCCAGTTGCTGGTAAATTGCCGCACCTGCATTCTGATGAAGAGAAATGTCAACACAAATATTTCTTTTAAAATCTTTAGCCAGTAATTCTTTAGCAAGCTGATCATTTATTGTTCCTTCTTTCTCATCAAAGACATCGATCAATGAAAAATACTGATCTTCATCTTCAGGACGAATATGTTCTGCCAGATCTTTATTGTTGATAAAGATGGTTTTTTGTTCCAGATTTTCTACATTCTGGTTCAGCAGAAATGCAAAAACATCATTTTCCAGGCTTTCATGATAAGGAGCTACCAAATGAGTATTCTCCTCCACTTTCGGTAAGTTGGCTAATGGTTTTTGAGCCTTGTCATAGAAAGGCTTCACTTCTATTCCTTCCAGATTGTCTTTTTTAAGAATCGTATAAATATCTTCTGTTTTAAGCTGTTTTTGTACTAATTTTTCCCAATCCGGAAGTGTATTTGTATTTAACATTCAGTTGTAAGTTATGAGTTATGAGTTATGAGTTGTGAATGTAGAATTAATCATTCACTATTAACAGCTCCACCACTATTTTTTAGCAATATTAGTACTGTCAACAACCAGAATAAAGATCTCTTCATTCGGTTTTTTCATAAAATAATTTTCCCTGGCGTATTTTTCTTTTTCCGATTTGTTGTTCATCAGCTTTTTATAAAACGCATCATTTTTTTCATATTCTGTCTTATAATATTGCAACTGTTCTTCGTATTTATTGATCTCATCATTCAGCTCATTGATAACTAGAAATGATGTTTTATCAAAGAAAATCATCCAAACCAGGAAAAGAAATATGGTAATGAAGTATTTATTCAAAACATATTTTTGAATAAGCTTGAATGTTTCAGATTTTGGCTTGATATCTTTTATCAGTTTTTTTTCTGCCATTGATCTTAGTGTTTTTTCAATGAGTTTTTAATAACAGTAGTTAAAAAATCAATTGCCACGGAATTCTGTCTCATATTGGGAATAATGAGATCGGCATCGTTTTTAGATGGCTCAATAAATTCCTGGTGCATTGGTTTCAGAGTGGTCTGATAACGGTGTAATACTTCGCTCAGATCCCTT
>NZ_BAAFHL010000056.1:0-14217 GCF_042849955.1 Chryseobacterium barbadense | reverse complement strand
GGGGAATACCGTAATTGAAAACATACATTTCGTTTTTGGTGCAGATCCCGATCCATTTCAAAAAGAAATTAATTTCGGAAAGTTCCACGTTATTTAGCGGAATTTGGAGGACAAGATCACAATGGGTCATCATTTGACATACATCCATTTTTCCCCACTTTCCATGGGAATTTTCAGATAAACCGGAGATCCTTTCAACGATCTCCTCAAAATAAAGCCGATTGTGAAGAGTTTTTTTTACCAACCTTTTTCCTTCTTCAGATTTTCTATGTGAGCAAAATGATGATGACAATGCCAGGCGTAAAATGCCAGGTAATTTCTCAGATCATAATCTTTATCCTGTTCCGGATGATGGAAGGTTCTTTCAAATTGTTTGTTGGTAAGACTTTTAAGCAAGACAGCCCACCTCTGGTGTGTTCCTTTGATCATTCTCATAGCCGGTTTTACAGGCATATTTCTGCTGTCCTGAAGTTCAGCCCATTTCGCTTCATCATAAGGCTTTATCGTGGGATTATCTTCCGTAAGAGCCAGTTTAAAACGGGTAAAACTGTTGATATGGCTGTCCGCAATGTGGTTGATAAGTTGCCTTACGGTCCATCCACCTTCCCTGTATTGGGTATCCAGCTGATCATCATTAAAATTTTCAATCAGGTTTTTAAGCTTTCCCGGAAAATTTTTGATAACCTTTATATGCTCATCCAGTTCAATATCAGAAATGTGTCCCGGCATATGAAAAGGACCGATTGGAAATTTCTTGTGTTCTAAATCACTCATTGCATTCATTTTAAAAGGTAAATGTTGTCGTTTTGTCCGATAATTCAGTTTTGGACGGATATTTGAGTATTTGTTTTTGTAAATTTATCAAAAATTCGAGAAATCTTAATATGAAAAAAGCGTTAATAATCGTAGATGTGCAGAATGATTTTTGTGAAGGGGGCGCCTTAGCTGTTCCGGGAGCCAACGAAGTGATTCCATATATCAATCTTCTGATGGAAGAAAACGAGTACGATCAGATTGTTTTAACTCAGGACTGGCATCCTGAAAATCATAAAAGCTTTGCAAGCAATAACGGAAGAAAAGTGGGAGAAAGCATCATTCTGAACAGTGTTCCGCAGTTTATGTGGCCGGATCATTGTGTGCAGGGAACTTTCGGGGCAGAATTTCATAAGGATCTGAACAGGGATAAGGTAACCCATATCGTTCAGAAAGGAAAGAATCCTGAAATAGATAGCTATAGTGGCTTCCAGGACAATAACCACTTTATGAAAACGGGTCTTGACGACTTTTTGAAATATCATGACATCCAGTTATTGGAAATTGTAGGTCTGGCCTTGGATTACTGTGTAAAATTTACCTGTCTTGATGCAGTTGCAAACGGATACATTACCTGTTTGCATTTTAATGGAACCAGAGCAGTGAATGTTAAGCCGGATAATGGCAGAGATGCTATTTATGAAATGCTTCAGAAAGGAGTAACTGTTCTGGGATAATGTAGTCATGAGCTATGAATTTAACGAAGTGAAGAGTCTCAACAAATAGTATAAAATAAGCGTGGTAATCTTTGAATACCACGCTTTATTTTATTGGGAAGACAAATAAAAACTCATCTCATCACTCAAACTTATACCGCTTAATTTCTTAAAGCATTTTTAAATTGTTTACCTCTAAATCTGTAAGGATTCTCCAATGTCCTCGTTTGATATTCTTCTTCGTCAATCCGGCAAACATCACCCGGTCTAAGGCTTCCACTTCATATCCTAAACGTTGGAAGATTCTTCTGATCACACGGTTCCATCCGATATGTATTTCTATTCCCACTTCATTTTTAGGTTTTCCTTCAATAAAAGAGATCTGGTCTACAACTGCTACGCCTTCCTCCAAACGGATTCCGTCAGCAATAGCTTTCATATCCTCAGTAGACAGTTTTCTGTCTAAAGTTACATGATAGATTTTTTTCACATTGAATGACGGATGTGTCAGTTTTTTTGTCATATGACCATCATTCGTCAATAAGATAACCCCTGTTGTAGAGCGGTCAAGCCTTCCTACAGGGAAGACTCTGTATGGAGAAGCATTCGCTACTAAATCCATTACCGTTTTTCTGGCTTTGTCATCCTTGGTCGTGGAAATATATCCTTTCGGTTTATTTAAAAGTACATAAACAGGCTTTTCAGGAGTAATGCTTTGTCCGTCAAATATAACACGGTCCGTTTTCTGAACCTGATACCCCATTTCCGTCACTACTTTTCCGTTCACTTCCACCAAACCCTGGGTAATAAGCTCATCGGCCTCTCTCCTGCTGCAAATCCCGGAATTAGCAATATATTTATTAAGACGGATGGTATCCTTATGAAGATCTTTATCAATTTTAGTCAGTCTTCTTTTCTGTACAAAAGATTTTGCCCTGTCATCATCCCTGTCATTTCTGTTAAAAGGTTTTTTACCAAATTTCAAATTTCCTCTTTCATATTTATCTCTGCTGTCAAAATCCCTTCCGCTGCCTCTTTTAGAAGCAGGTTTCCCGAAAGTTTTTCTCTCTTTACCTTCATTTTTATTGGTAATGTAAGGTTTTCTTTCAGATTTTGAACCTCGTTCCTCATGTTGGCCGTCAGAACTTTCATTTCTTTTGAAAGGCTTTTTTTCAAACTTTGAATTTGTTCCTTTATGCTCAGAATTTCTTTCACCCGTTTTAGGAGAAGATTTCTTAAAAGACTTTGATCCTGAAGAATTTCCAGATTTAGAAGCACGAGAATTATCAGAATTTTTCTTGATTGAAATTCTTGGTCTTTTGGGTCTTTCTGAATTGTTATTATCTCTGCTCATTCTAAAAATTTCTGCAAAGATACTAATTTAGTTACGAGTTAAAAATTAAGAATCATAACTTTGCACAATAGTTTCACTATTAATCTTATAGAAATTCCTAAAATGATCACAGTATTAAACGATAATTTTTCTCAGTTAAACGATTTTCTTCATGAAAAAACATTCAGCAAAATTTTTATCCTTGTTGATGAAAATACACATGAATATTGTCTCCCAACCCTCTTAGGCAATATGGAAACCGATCTAAGCTTTGAAATTCTGGAAATTGAAGCGGGAGAAGAAATGAAGAATATCCAAACTGCCAATCAGCTTTGGGAAATTCTCACGGAAATGAAGGCGGACAGAAAAGCCCTGATGATCAACCTTGGCGGCGGCGTTATTACAGATATGGGCGGCTTTGTAGCATCTACTTATAAAAGAGGAATTCCCTTTATCAATATTCCCACCACATTATTATCCATGTGTGATGCTTCCATTGGAGGCAAAACAGGCATTGATCTCATGCATTATAAAAATATGGTAGGGACGTTTACTTTCCCCGAGCAGATTTTTGTATATCCTCAATTTTTAGAAACGCTTCCCTTTAAAGAATTAAGAAGCGGTTTTGCAGAAATGCTTAAGCATGGATTGATTGCGGATAAACAGCATTGGGACCACCTTATTCAAATCCATAAACTTGATGTGGATGCTGTGACAGCTCATATCCAAACATCCATGGACATCAAACAGGATGTTGTAACAAAAGATTTTCACGAAAAAGATCTCAGAAAAACCCTGAATTTCGGACATACGATAGGCCATGCCATTGAAAGCTTGTGTCTTGAGCAGGGAACCCCCATCCTTCATGGAGAGGCAGTTGCCGCCGGAATGATTTGTGAAGCCCACCTGTCCTATCTTGAAGACCTTCTTTCTAAAGAAGATTCCGAAATCATTGTAGAGAATATTAAGAGATATTATCCTTATTTAGACATTACGGATTTTACAAATGATGATATCTGCGCCTTATTATTAAATGATAAGAAAAATACGGATAACAAGGTCAATTTTTCATTACTTTCCGGCATTGGTTCCTGTATTTATGATCATCAAAGCAGCCAGAAGAATATCCTTCAATCGCTTGAATTTTATAGAAAATTAAATGATTTCTAAAAAATAACTCCATTTTTCAGCCTTATTTTATGACTATTTTTAACAAAATTGTCAATTTAGAGTATTTCTAAACAAATGTTTGATAGGTTTTTAAGTATTTGATTTTTAATGTTTTAATTTTATTGACTTTATAAAAGTTGATTTAAATCATAATGTTTTTTTGTACAATTCCCCACTTTGGCAAACAATTTGAAATATAGTCTTCGTCAAAAATGAAATTGACGTAGTAAAATTTAAAATTAGAAATAGTAAATATTAAAAAATTAGGTTATGAAAAAGTTAATTTTAGGATTAGCAGTAACAGCAAGCTCATTAGCATTTGCACAAACTACAACAAACTCATCTTCTCCGGTAGCTTTCGGTATTAAAGCGGGGATGAACGTTTCTTCTTTATCTAAAGACGAAGGATTAGATGATCAAAAATCAAAAATCGGATTCAACGGAGGTGTATTTGCTAATATTCCTGTTGCTAGCTCATTCAGCGTTCAGCCGGAGTTATTATACTCTCAGTATGGTAGCAAAGCTGAATATACAGTATTAGGAGATAAATATTCTTCTTCAACTAATTTGGATTACCTTACAGTACCTGTAATGTTCCAATATAATGCACTTCCTAATCTTTATTTAGAGGCTGGTCCGGAATTCGGATTCATGCTAAGCGCAAAAAATAAAGTTAAGAATGAAACAACCGGTAATTCTTCTACAACAGAAGATTTCAAGGATGATTTGAATACATTTAACTTCGGTATCGGTTTAGGAGCAGGATATTATTTCACTCCAAACATCGGTCTTACGGCAAGATATGTAGCAGGTCTTACAGATATTGCTAAAGACAGACCAAGCGGTTCTGACGCAGTAAAAAACAATGTATTCCAGGTTGGATTAGCATTTAAATTCTAAGAAAGAATTAAGTAATAAATTATAATTAGTAAAGCCGGATTTATAGTCCGGCTTTTATTTTTTTTCATTTGTTATGGTTTGGCAAGAAATTTGCCCGGACGTGTATGATATTAATTCAAGTAATCATTAAAAAAATTTTAACCATGAAAAAAGTATTATTAGGGGCTGCTTTAGTAGCGGGCTCATTAGCATTTGCGCAAACTACATCTGCATCTTCTTCTCCGGTATCCTTCGGATTAAAAGCAGGCCTTAACATTTCTACCATCTCAGGAGACGACTCTAAAGCAAAAGCTGGATTTTACGGAGGTGCCTTCGCTAATATCCCTGTTGCCAGCTCATTCAGTGTACAGCCGGAAATTTTATATAACGGTGTTGGTGCAAAAGCAGACGGTATGGAAGACTTAAAAGTAAACTTAAGTTATATCTCCGTTCCTGTAATGTTCCAATATAATTTCGTTCCAAATTTCTATCTTGAAGCAGGGCCTCAATTCAGTTTCCTGATCGATTCTAAATTCAAATATCAGGATGTATCTGTAGACGGGAATGACTATGTAAAAGGATTCGATTTCGGGATCGGAATTGGTGCAGGATATTATTTCACTCCAAATATCGGTCTTACGGCAAGATATGTAGCGGGTGTAACTGATATTGCCAAGGAAACTAACGGAATCCAGGCTGAAGGAAAAAATAATGTTTTCCAGGTAGGATTAGCATATAAGTTCAAGTAACAAATTTTGATTTCAATAGAAAAGGTCAGGTTTATTTTTAAATCTGACCTTTTCATTTATGGCTTTTGGTACGCTTTTTTTTACCGGGCAATTTGCCTTTTCTAAACTCATATTTTCCAATTTAAAGAAACATATTAAGCTAATAACAATTTGATTATCAAATATTTATAATTTTGGCAAGCATTTTGCAAAATAATTCAAGTCTTATTGAAAAATAAAGACAAAGTTTAAGTAGTAAAATTAAAAAACAAAATTATGAAGAAGTTATTTCTAGGACTAGCAATAGTCACTGGGTCTCTGGCGTTTGCTCAGGAAACAAAAACAACGGTAAAAAATCCACTTGTTAACAAAGAAACCGGCCCTGTAAAATTTGGAATCAAAGCTGGTGGTAATGCCGCCTCATTCAGTGAGCAGGAATTGAGTACGAAGAATCAGAAAATCGGGTTTCATGCCGGAGTTCTCGTTAATATTCCGCTTTCTCAAAAATTCAGCCTTCAGCCTGAAGTATTGTACAATGAATTGGGAGCTAGAAGCGTAGTCTCCTCTTCAGAGGTAACAACGGGTTCAACAACTGTAAAAACCCAAAATGAGTACAAATCTTCTCTAAATTACATTTCAGTACCATTAATGCTTCAGATGAAGCCAGCCAAAAACTTTTACATTGAGGCAGGACCGGAATTCAGTTATTTCCTGAATGGTAAAAACAAAGGGGAAAGCACTGTTGCAACCACAACGGGAGGAGTTACCACTACGCAGGCAACGTCTTATTCGGAAGATATTGATAAAGACAATATCAAGAAATTCAATGTCGGTTTAGGTTTGGGTCTTGGGTATGATTTCACTCCGAATGTCGGGATCAATGCAAGATATGTAAACAGCCTTACGCATGTTGCCAATAATTCAGGAGTCAGTGAAGACGCTAAAAATATCAATACCAACCGGGTATTCCAGTTAGGATTGAATTATAAATTTTAAAACCAATTTTTAACTCCAAATGCAATTTTTTTGCATTATTGGCCGGAATATTTTTCCGGCCATTTTATTTACTGACTATTCAAATATTCGCGGATCGTCACTGATTACTCCATCTATTCCCATGCTTTTTAGCTCTTCTAACCTTTCTTTCGTATTAACGGTCCATGGAATAACTTTCATGCCTAAAGCATGGCATTCCCTTACAAGCTCTGGCGTTACAAGATTCTGCTCCGGGCTGTAAATTGTAGGAGTAAAGCTTAGAAATTTCATATCTTCTGCCACTCCACTAAGATGATTGGGATATAACCGGAACTTTTCAATCGGTATATTTTGAAAATGTGTCCTCTGCTGTGCCAATTTTTTATCATCTACTTTTTCCACCAGCAATGCGGTCATTATGTTGGGGTATTCTTTATGAATGATTTCAAGGGTTCTGGGGTCAAAAGACTGGATAATAACACGGTCTTCAATTCTTTTTTCCACGATAATTTTCATCATCAGGTCAACAAATTCTTTCGGTTCAGGATGAAAGATGTTATCTGAAAACGGGCGTGTTTTGGTTTCTATATTATAATAAGGCAAAGGTCTTTTCAGCTCACGCGCATATTTTTCGCATGCATCTATAACTTCCGAAAAAAGAGGTTTCTGTACCTTCATTTTCTTTTGATCGGGAGAACTATTTAATTTCTTTAAGCCTACATCAAAGGTCTGAATTTTTGCATAGGGCATATCATAAATTTTATAATAAAACCCGGAATCTTTTGGAATATAAGTACCATCCGGTTTTGTAACCAGATCAGGAGAAAGAAAAGCATCATGTGAAAGAATTACTTTTTTATCCTTGGTAATGGCCAGATCCATCTCCAATGTGGTAACGTTCATCTTTAGAGCATTCTTCATAGCCGGAATGGTATTTTCGGGATATAAAGATTTTCCGCCGCGGTGTGCCTGATTGTCAAAAGACTGAGCAGAATACAGTTGAGCCAACAACATCAAAAGACCTGTAAAAAATATATTTTTCATACTTGAAATTTAATTCACAAAATTAAAATGCAGATGTTTCTCTTATGATACAGGAATATTAAGCTTTTGCTACATTTAAAAAGGTCAGACTTACAAGCCTGACCTTTTTATTTTATATTAATACAATGATTAATTGAATAATTCTATCTCCTCTCCTTTTTCTACAGGATACTGTTCGGTAAAACATCCGAAGCAGTGGTTGGAAGATCCTAAAATTTCTTTCAGGTTATCCGTACTCAGGAATTCTAAAGAATCTACCCCAAGATATTTTCTAAGTTCTTCCGTAGACATATTCGCTGAAATAAGATCATCCTTTGAAGGAGTATCAATACCTAAATAGCATGGCGCAATAATGGGCGGAGAAACACTTCTGAAGTGAATTTCTTTTACTCCTGCATCCTTTAAGATCTTAACCAGTCTTTTTGAAGTGGTACCACGAACGATAGAATCATCGATGATTACTACTCTTTTATCTTTGATCTCAGAAATAATCGGATTTAGCTTTAAGTTTACTACCCTTTCTCTCATTTCCTGTGTCGGAACGATAAAACTTCTACCAATGTATCTGTTTTTGATCAGAACCGGGCGGAAAGGTATTCCTGAAGCTTTTGAGAAGCCAATGGCTGCCGGAACTCCGGAATCCGGAACTCCAATCACCACATCTGCTTCTACCGGAGCCTGATGCCAGATTTTTTCACCCGATTTCTCTCTGATTTCATAAACATTGATGTTTTCCAGTGTAGAGTCAGGTCTTGCAAAGTAGATATATTCAAAAGAACAGATTCTTTGTCGGCCTTGCTCATTCACCATATAAGAATGCAGTTTTCCCGGTTCATTTTCATTGGTATAAATAATCTCTCCCGGTAAGATATCACGGACATATTGTGCTCCTACAGCATCAAGGGCTACCGATTCGGAAGCTACAACGTATGTTTTTTCGTCGATGGCTCCTAAAACCAATGGACGGATTCCGTTGAAATCTCTGAAAGCAAAAAATTTATTTCTTGTCATTCCCACCACAGAATAAGCACCCTGGATTTTTTCCATGGTTGCTTTAATGGCACCCCGAAGTCCTAAGTCAAGGTTCTTTTGGATCAGTCTTAAAATAACCTCAGAATCCGAAGTAGCACGGAATACTACTCCTTCTGCTTCCAATTCCGCTTTCAATTCTTTTGCATTGGTTAGGTTACCGTTATGTGCAATAGAAAGTATAATCTGGTCATATTCGTTTTTGGCAAAAAATGGCTGGAAATTATACTTCTTTTTATCTCCTGCAGTTGTATAACGTGTGTGACCGATGGCAGAATTTCCCATAAAAGTTTCAGGATCCTGAATCTCTTTATAAACGTCCAACACCAAGCCTTCATCTTTCATATTGGTGATTTTCCCGTCCTTCAGAACGGAAATACCGCAAGCTTCCTGTCCTCTGTGCTGTAAGGCAAAAAGACCGAACTGTGAAAGAGAAAACGTATCCACATCATTGTCCGAATACATTCCGAAGATTCCGCACTCCTCATTCGGAGCATCCAGTCTTTCTTCTTCCTGCGTTCTGAAAAGATTTCTCCCGTACGGCTGGTTGTTAAACTGTTTTAAATATTCACTTTTATGAATGTCTAAACTTTTCATTTCTATTTTTCTAAAATTAAAAGATTCAAAATTTAATGATTAAAAAAACATTCTTCGTTTAATTTTAAATTTTTACATCTTTAAATAAATTAAATCTTATTTCTGTAGAAGGTTTTTAAGACGGTTGTAGATTTCTACGTAAGCCTCGGTTACTTCTCCTAAATCTCTGCGGAAACGATCTTTATCAAGCTTCTTCATGGTATCTTTATCCCAAAGCCTGCAGGTATCCGGAGAAATTTCATCAGCAAGAATGATCTCGCCGTTTGATGTTTTACCTAATTCAATTTTGAAATCTACTAAAATGATATTGATCTTATCAAATAAATCAATTAAGATTTCATTGATATCTGAAGTCAGCTCGTACATTTCATCAAGCTCCTCATAGGTGGCTGCACCTAAGAAAACAGCATGGTGATCGTTGATTAGCGGATCTCCCAATTCGTCTTTTTTATAGCAGATGTCAAATATAGTTACCGGAGATTTGATTCCTTCTTCTACTCCTAATCTTTGAGCCATGCTTCCCGCGGAATAGTTTCTTACCACCATTTCCAAAGGAATAATGGATACTTTTCTTACCAATTGTTCTCTTTCGTCTAATTTCTTGATGAAATGAGTTTTAATCCCTTTTTCATTCAAATATTCAAAAATAAGGGTGGTAATAGCGTTGTTCATTTCACCTTTCAGATCCACCTGGCCTTTTTTCTGAGCATTAAATGCTGTAGCATCGTCTTTGAAACGTACTACTACTTCATCAGGATTATCGGTAGCAAATACTTGTTTCGCTTTACCTTCGTACAACATTTCTTTCTTTTGACTCATAACTTTTACTTTTCTAAATTTATAGTTAGATTTATATTATTTAATTAAAATTCCCGTTAAAACAGCCATTCCGAAACTCAGAAGCGTACCGATAAGCACATATTCTGTAAGTTTTCGTTGTTTAGCCTGTGCAAGGTCGCTGAACCTGAAAACAGATTTGGCAGCCACCATGAAACCTACTCCCTCCCAGTGATTCACCAAAATAAAAGTGAATACCAGTAAACGTTCTAAAATTCCTATATATTTTCCAGCACTTGTTAAAGATTCGGTCTGTAGCTTGTTGAGTTCCTCCGCAACAGGTGTCCAGGAGGATAACAGTATTTTAATGAAAACAGAAGCTGGCGCCGTTAAAAATAAAGCTGCCACGAAGATTTTCAAAAATTGCTGATTTTCAATAAAATTCAGGTTGAATTCTTTATAATACAATGAAATCCCTGCTATTACCAATATATGCAGAAGCTGGTCTATAAAAAACCACCTTTTTTTAGTTTTAATGTTTTGAAAGCTTAACTTAAGAGAGTCAATGATATAATGAGAAGTGCCTACCAAAAGAGCAACCCACCACAATTGTACATCCCAAAGCACAATAAAACTTAAAGCGGTATGAATGAGAACGTGGAAGTATAAATATTTACTTTTCAGCTTACGGCTTTCCTTATCTGCAACCCATGAATTTGGCTGAAGTATGAAATCTCCGAGTAAATGTGCCAATATGAGTTTAATGAAAATCATGCCTACAGTTCTGAAATTTTCTTTTTAAAGTATTGATTGGTTTCTACAATAAGGTCATAATTGGCACGTTTCAGTCTCTGGCTTACAGAGGATTGTGAAATAGCAAATTTCTTAGCGAGGTCTTCCTGCGTAATATCTTTATTCATGATCATTTCATGAATGATTTCCGCCGTAGCCATGGTCCAGTTATCAAAGTCTTTGGAAGACCATTTCAAAAGGATATTAAGGTCTCTGTCCACAGTGTCACTGGTGGTTTTGATTGCTACGGTATGGCCGTCATTTTTAAGATCATTCAGTAACCGTCCGGAATTTACGTAAGCGGTGCCGTTGGATTCCGTGATTTTTTCGGAGGAAAAATTTTCTTCACCGATACCGATGGCGATACGTACATCTAAATTTTCCTGACTTTTTATAAGAGACTTAATGGCTAGAAAATGCCAAAAGACATCATCAATATTACATTTCAACTGAAATTCGTCGCCTCTGTAGATTTCCCATGCGAGCGGTGTGCTTCCCCAATTTTCCAGAAGATTCTTTAGCCTGGTAATCCAGACTTCTGTGTCCGCATGCTGTGAGTTTATAATATCACCGGTAATGACCGCTATCATTTTGCAAATATAAGCATAAATACTTATAAATAAAAGATATAAGCAGAAACACTTATAGATATTGATTATTAGTGAATCTGCTTATATCAATGATGCTTTAAATCAGTATATAAAACTGATTTCATAAGATTTAGCTTCCTATTTTTTGATGAACTGAAAGGTTTTTTCATCCAGTTTCAACAAATAAGTTCCGGTTCTTAAGTTTTGAACAGAAATATTTTTCTTGTTTTTGAACGGATTTTTCTCTGTATATACCGTTCTTCCCGAGAAATCTATGAGCTGGGCTGTTTTTATATCAGACACCTCTCCTTTTACAAAAATATCATCCTGCACCGGGTTCGGGAATATACTGATTTCTTTGTTGCCTGCTAAAATTATATCAGATGTTGAAAGTACACCAAGGTTTTGGCAATAGTTGCTTGCATAGGAATCCCATTCTGTAATGCTAAAGGTAGTGGCAGGCTGGGTAACCGTATTTTTTCTGTATAAGGAAATATTTGCTAAAACAGTAGAATTATTTTGACTACTCACTCCTATTGCATCTACAGTAGTAGATTTATACCTCAGTTCAAGATAATTGCTGCCGCCAAACGTCATCTGGGGAGCGGCTGTTACAAATCTTGCCTGGTTAACGGTATAGCAGGAGAAATTAGCATTTGGATTCATAATAACGGCGGTTTCATTATTTTGGATTATTCCTTCCAATTCGTAAGGATCTACAAAATAATATCCCGATCCGCTGTTGAACTGGATAGACAACCTGTAATCGTTAAGATTGACAGGGTGGCCGGTTCTATTGGTAATTTCAATAGCTTTATTATTGGAGGTTCCTTCTAAATATTTAGTAACCAGAATATCTTTAGCATAGATATCAGAATTTAAAGTAGTAATAGAAACAGTATTGCTTTCAGGAGAAAGCAAATATCCGTTATCATAAGCTTTTACGGTGAAATTATAAGATGTGGACGGACTAAGATGATCAATGCTTATTGATGTGTTTGAAGTGGCTGCCACCTGAATGCCATTCTGATAAATTTTATAGCCGATAACATCTGTACTTGCACTTGGAGTCCAGCTTAACGTGGCAAAATAAGCACTGTTTTGTGTTACAGTTAAATTAGATGGCGTTTGAGGAGGAGCAGCGTCCGGAGTTTGTCCCCAAATAGCATTCACCCAAGCCGGATTATCCACAAAAGGATTCCTGTTTTTCTGAATAGCGTAAACCGCATTATTCCTGTCAATTTCCCTTTGAGACACAGGGTCCTGGATGTGCCACTGAAGAAGCATCGCTATATAAGCCGGATCAAATGATCTTTCCTCCGTGCCGTCCAATGGATTGGTATCTGAGGCCGGATTGGCATTATTATTAAAATTAAAGCTTCCTAATTTGCCTTCATATCGTACGGCAAAATATAATAAACTTCTTGCCACATCTCCTTTGAATTCATTGATAGGTTCATATACCCTTCCTGTATAGGCATATCCGGGAATGGCACTATTCCCTATTTTTGAAGTGTTGGTAAAAGTATAATGAATAGTGGAATTGGAAATTCCATATGGGTAATTGCTTCTGCGCTGGTTTATATATGCGTCCGTAGGAATTATAAAAAATAAATCAGAATACATGGGGTAATTGCTGTAAAAAGTACTCTGAGGCATCATATGCTCCCTGTTGTAACCCGCACCTTCTGCCGGAGCACTCGTTGGTATATTAGCAGAAGTATATTCATAGGCATCCGGTCCGGTCGGAATCTCAGAATAAATATCCAGGAGAAGAGTGGTATTGGTAGCGTCATGATCATAATACTTATCCAGATCTGTCTGATTATAATAATTCGGAAGATCACTGTAATGCCAATTGATATTTTTTGCCGAAATAATATCATGAAGCTTCGTTTTCAGAGCGTATCCGGAAAGACCTGCTGTTCCATCATAATACCCTGCGGGAATCTGCGCACTAATATAAGATGAAAATAAAATAAGAGGAAATAGAATTTTTTTCATGCCTTAAAATATGGGTGACTAAAATAGTAAATTAATATACTCAAAGTTCTGAAAAATTTATTAAAAAATGATTAAATCTTATAATGCAAAATTTTGATATATAGATTTTTGTGAATAATATATTATGACTGAAATAATTTTTTTTGCATTTCAGCAATTTGAGTATCTTTGAGAACTAACTATATCTATATGAATACAGAGACTATTGACAACATCAAAATGATAGCGGAGACGGCTAGAGAATTTGCTGAAAAGAATATCAGACCTAATATTATGGAATGGGATGAAAGCCAGACTTTTCCTAAAGACTTGTTTCACCAGCTAGGAGAAATGGGCTTTATGGGAATCGTTATTCCTGAAGAATATGGTGGTTCTGGTCTTGGGTATCATGAATATGTTGCTATCCTGGATGAAATTTCACAGGTAGATCCGTCTATAGGTCTTTCCGTTGCCGCACACAATTCCCTTTGTACCAATCATATTTATGAGTTCGGAAATGAAGAGCAGAGAAATAAATGGCTTCCTCAGCTGGCTTCCGGAAAAGTAATCGGAGCCTGGGGGTTAACGGAGCATAATACCGGCTCAGATTCAGGAGGAATGTCGACTACTGCGGTAAGAGATGGTGACGAATGGATCATTAACGGTGCTAAAAACTTCATCACTCACGCTATTTCAGGAGACATTGCCGTGGTAATGACAAGAACGGGTGAGAAAGGAGCGAAAAACAATTCAACAGCGTTTGTTTTAGAAAAAGGAATGCCTGGTTTTACTTCCGGTAAAAAGGAAAACAAATTAGGAATGCGTGCTTCTGAAACTGCTGAATTGATCTT
>NZ_BAAFHL010000055.1:0-14303 GCF_042849955.1 Chryseobacterium barbadense | reverse complement strand
TTTCTCTCTTTTCCACAGTCTGTATCTTCCGATATTTCCGATGAAATTTAAAATGAGCAGAAACATGATCAGTTCAAACCATTTTGCTTCGTAAATTAATGCTTTTGCAGTAGGGGTTCCGTAATCGTTTTCTAAGAATGTTGCATAGGCCATAGCGAATGCATAAGCGAGCAACAACACAGCCATTGTTCTGGTTGAGATAAGAATATCCTGGAGCTTCTTCATGATTTTTTTACTTGACATGCAAAAATAAGGATGATTAATTAAAAGGTCGACAAAAAAAGCTGTTATTTATCATTTTAGAGCCTGCTTTTCCTTATTTTGATTCATTCTTAATAAGCTTTCATTTATAGAAAATTATTCATCGAAATGGCATAAAAATATGCGTTAGCAATAAGGATAATTTTCAAGAAAAAGATTCTTTTACTATTGAAAAAACATTAAATTTGCCCACATTGATATTATGGATAAAAAGACACAAACCAAACAAGCGGAATCGCCTGAAAAAGGCAAAATTTTATCTAAGCCCCGTATATTTTTCGGGCTTACCTTTATACTTTTTTCTGTAGTGCTCACCCTGTCGTTCATTTCTTATCTGATGAACTGGAAGGCTGATCAGAGCCAGGCCGGAACCATGCTCGACAAGAGTATAAAATCGTCTAACATTTTTGGAAAAGTCGGTGACTGGTTAGGAAATATCTTCATCTTCGAAAGTATCGGGGTTGCTTCATTTATTATCGCATTTTTATTCCTGGTTTTCGGAACGCTGATCCTTAAAAAGAAGATTTTTAAACCTTGGAAAACTGTTGGCCATTCCTTATTTTTCATTTGCTGGCTTCCTATTTTCATGGGAGCGGTTACCAAAGGACAAGGAGTGTTAGGCGGTGTTTACGGATATCAGATCATGGATTCATTAAATGCCATTATAGGAACCGTGGGCCTTTGGCTGGTACTGGCTGCGAGTATTATTTTATATTTCGTTTTAGAGTTCAACCTTCGTCCAAGTTCTATTAAAGCGAAATTAGAAGAAATTAATGAAAACACTATTGGAAGAGTAAAGTCCATGATGCCGAATTCTGATGAGAATTTTGAGGCTGATAATGAACTGGAAGAAGAAAGTAAAGAAACTTCAATAAATAATGTATCGGTTACAGACGTTACTGAAAATACTAATATTCAGGAACCAGTAAGTGTTCCGAAAGGATTTCCGGAAGTACCGGTTTCAACCAATTTAGAGCCTATTGCCACTCCGAATCAAACTTCATTTGATGAAGAGGAAGAAAAAGGCTTCTCACCCTCGGTTAATCTAAACCTTACTACAAAACCTACCACTCCTGTTGCCACGCCGGAACAGGCTTTTGATTTTAATACACCAACCACTACAGCTCCTAAAGAAGACATCAAATTCAACGTTGAAGTAGCCCCTGTTGTTGACATATTGGATGATTCTGACAGAAAGTCCCAGGAATTGGTGGAAAAGCACGGGCTTTATGACCATAAACTGGATTTAGCTAATTTCCATATGCCCACCGTAGATTTGCTGAAAGATTATGGAAGCGAAGAGATTTCGATCAACAAAGAAGAATTAGAAGAAAACAAAAATAAAATCGTCGGACTGTTAAAGAACTTTAATGTAGGAATTGCTGAAATTAAAGCAACCATCGGTCCAACGGTTACATTATATGAAATTGTTCCGGAAGCGGGAATCAGAGTGGCTGCCATTAAAAAACTGCAAGATGATATTGCATTGAACCTTTCTGCTTTAGGAATCAGAATTATTGCTCCGATGCCGGGAAAAGGTACAATCGGTATCGAAGTTCCAAGAAAAAATCCTACCATGGTTTCCATGCGTTCGGTGATTGCTTCTCAGAAATTCCAGAATACGGATATGGATTTACCGGTGGTATTCGGTAAGACGATTTCCAATGAAATTTTCATGGCGGATTTGGCCAAAATGCCTCACTTATTGATGGCAGGTGCAACAGGACAGGGTAAATCAGTCGGGATCAATGCGATTCTTACTTCCCTACTCTACAAGAAGCATCCAAGTGAATTGAAATTCGTTATGGTGGAACCCAAAAAAGTGGAACTTTCATTATACTCAAAAATTGAAAGACATTATCTGGCTAAATTACCGGATGCTGATGAAGCCATTATTACAGATACCAATAAAGTCATCAATACTTTGAATTCTCTTTGTATTGAAATGGATACAAGATATGACCTTCTTAAGAATGCGTTCTGTAAAAACTTAAAGGAATATAACAAGAAATTCAGCGAAAGAAAACTGAATCCTGAAAATGGACACCGTTATTTGCCTTATATTGTTTTAGTGGTTGATGAGTTTGCGGATCTGATCATGACTGCCGGAAAAGAGGTTGAATTACCTATCGCAAGGTTAGCTCAGCTAGCAAGAGCTGTCGGTATACACCTGATCGTTGCTACGCAAAGACCTTCTGTAAATGTAATTACGGGGATGATTAAAGCCAACTTCCCGGCAAGAGCTGCATTTAGAGTAATCTCCAGTGTGGATTCCAGAACGATCTTGGATTCTCCGGGAGCAGATCAGCTGATTGGTAAAGGAGATATGTTATATTTCAACGGAAATGAAATTTTAAGGCTTCAATGTGCCTTTGTAGATACTCCTGAGGTGGAAAGAATTGCAGAATACATCGGTGAGCAGAAAGGATATGCTTCAGCATTTATGCTTCCTGAATATGTTTCTGAAGATTCCACTAGTACAGTAGGTGCTTTTGATCCTAATGAAAAAGATGCCTTATTTGAGGAAGCGGCAAGAATTATTGTTTCTACGCAGCAAGGTTCCACTTCAATGCTACAGAGACAGCTGAAATTAGGATATAACAGAGCCGGAAGAATTATGGATCAATTGGAAGCAAGCGGTATTGTGGGAGGATTTAACGGAGCGAAAGCCAGAGAGGTTTTGATCAGTGACCTTCATTCTTTGGAACAGTTTTTGGAAGATCTGCGTAAATAAAAGGAAAAACGCCGATGCGTTTAACTTTTAAGATCAGAAAATGTCTAAAGATTAAAAGTATTAATTAGAAAAATGAAAAATATTATTTCAAAAGTCATATTGGGAAGTTTGGTGGTAGGAACGGTTGGATTAGCCAATGCACAGAAGATAGATGCAAAAGCTAAAAAAATCCTCGATGATATTACCGCAAACTATAACTCTAAAAAGAACACTTATTTTAAATTCTCTTTCGGAAGCGGAATCAAGGGGCACGTTACCAAAACAGAACCCGGAATCTACTATTCCGCAGGAGATAAGTATAAGTTGAAAATCATGGATACAGAACAGATTTTTGATGGAAATAAGATCTACAACATCAATGCTGAAGATATGGAAGTAACCATTGCCAAGCCTAACGGAAGCAGCAGCATGTTCTCTCCTATCAACTATCTTACCAGCTATAGAAAAGATTATAACGTAACTTATAACGGAAAGAAAACGGTAAATGGCGTGAGCGCAGACTTCATTAAACTGACTCCCGTAAAAGCAAATGGCCTGAAATATGTCTATCTGTTTGTAGATTCTGCTAAAAAACAAATGGTAAAACTGGAGCAACACGGAACCAACCAGGATGTTGCGGTAATTGCCATCAAAGAATATAAGGAAAACCAGGACCTGGACCCGAATATGTTTGTTTTTGATAAGAATAAGTATAAGAATTATATTGTTACAGAACTGTAAAATCGAAGATTTGTAAAACCGTAAATCTGCCTAATAACAGTAATTTCACAATTTTACGCATGAGCGATTTCACATTATTATAAAAATTTATAAAATATAGAAGCCACAAGTCAACTTTGTGGCTTTTTTGATTAATTTTGGCGCATGTTAAAAATACTAGACCGATATATCATAAAAACCTTCTTCGGGCCTTTTTTCTTTATATTCAGTGTATTGTTTTTCATTTTTATTGTGAACATTATCTGGGTACAGTTAGGTCAGTTTATGGGAAAAGGATTAAGCTACTGGCAGATCCTTAAGCTTCTTTTTTATCTGGGAGTAAGCGTTATCAGTATGGTAATGCCGCTTACCATTCTTCTGGCAAGCATTATGTCGTTCGGGGAATTTGGGGAACGATATGAGCTGGCTGCTATGAAGGCGGCCGGAATTTCATTAACAAGGGTAATGACACCTCTTCTGGGGGTATCCGTCATGTTAGCCGTCATGCTGTTCTTCTTTTCCAACAATATCATTCCCGATTTTCAGAGAAAAGCCAAAAATATGCTTTTCAACATTGCCCAGACGAAGCCTGCACTGAATTTCACTCCGGGTCAATTTATTGATCAAATTCCGGGATACATGGTGAAATTTGACAAAATATACGGGGAGAACGGAGAAAATATTGAAGGGGTATTTGTTCATAAAAAAGCCAGCACTTTCGAAAATCAGCAATCCATTGTAGCGGAAAAAGGGAAATTTGTTCCTGCTGCCAATAAAAACTTTCTTAAACTGGTTTTATACAACGGCTATGTATTTGAAGATAATTTAGCCGGAAAAGGTGAAAATGCAAGGTACAAACAGCCTGATCAGGCCATCAAATTCGACACCCTGGTTTCTCACTTCGATATCAGTGAAATTATCAATAAAGCTATTGAAAAGGAACAGATTACAGATGATTACCGTTTTCAGTCTTACAATGAGCTTTCCGGAACCATTATCAAGAACAAAAAGGATAATGATAAGTTCTTTGCTAACATAAGCAATGATGCGCTTAATCAGACCAACTCCATGGTCAGCTATATGGATAAGAACAAAGCCAAATCACCAGTAAAATCCCAGATTAAACTGGATACGGTGAAAACGGATAAAAAACTGGAGATTATCTATAATGCTTATAGCAGGCTGGATAATTTAAAGGTAACTCTTGAAGGAAAATCCAACGATATTAAACCTAATGTAAAATACTTCAGTAAGGTTGTGATCTACCAGCAGAGAATCATTTCCTACTCCGTTACTTGTATCATTTTCTTCCTTATCGGAGCCAGTTTGGGTTCTATCATCAGAAAAGGAGGTATGGGGGTTCCCGTAATCATTGCCATTGTTATCTTCATTATTTTTTATGTGATGAATCTTGCCATAGAAAATATTGCATGGGGTGGAAAAATGAATCCTTATCTTGCGGCATGGCTTCCTAATATGATACTCCTGCCTTTCGGGGTGTGGATGACGTACAAAGCGCTTACGGATTCACAACTATTTGATGCTGAAAAATACAAAGCATTACTTAAACCGATTACCAAGAGGTTTTCTAAGAATAAGGAACATAAGAGATATCAATAGGAATTAGAATATAAAAAATTAAAAGCTCTGGATTTTCCAGAGCTTTTTTATTTGGTTGATAATAACTCGTTTAAAAGAGATAATATTACTGTTTGATATGGCTTAAATATATTTTTATATTTGTCAATGCACTTTTCACACATCAATAGTTTGCGAGGTATTGCTATTTTAATGGTAATATTGGTCCATACTACTCAGCTCTTTAATTTTAATCCAATATTAATAAATCATATTTTTGCTTATGGTAAAATGGGAGTACAGCTGTTTTTTATAGCATCTGCTTATACATTATGCTTATCTAGCCATTTTCGTGAAAATGAGAAAAAGCATATCACTAAGTTTTATATAAGAAGATATTTTAGAATATTTCCCATTTATTATCTGGGTATTCTTATTTATTATTTACTTAATGCTTATATATCCGGGAATACAGAAAATTATACATTTAAAAATATAGTTTCAAACATTCTTTTTATTCATGGCTTAGTCCCTTCAGCAAACAATAACATTGTTCCCGGAGGATGGTCTATTGGTACAGAAATGTTATTCTATGCAGTTTTCCCCTTTTTATTTAGCTTTCTGAGTTCAGGAAGATCCTTTCTAAAAGGAGGTTTTATTATTTTAATTTCTCAGGCAATACTATTTTACTTTCAAAGAAAATCTAATTTTAATTATGAGTTCTTTTATTTTAATATTTTAAATCAGATTTCCGTATTCCTTATAGGTATTCTTTTCTTTTTGAATAAAGAGAAAATTAAAATAAATAAATATCTTTCCGGTTTGTTTTTCATTGTTTTCACAATACTTTCGATTTATATCAGTGGGAAAGAAGAATATTATAAATTTTCATTTAAAATAGTTCCGGTTCTTTCAGCAGTTTCTTTTTGTTTTTTATTTATCGTTGCGGAGAATTCTAAAATTGTTAACAACATTGTATTTCAGAAAATTGGAGTCAACTCCTACTCGATCTATATAATACATTTCATTCTTCCTTTCTATTTTCTTCCTAAAATGAATGGATATATAGATTTATTCTTTGCATATTTGCTTATCGTCACATCTTCTTATATGGTTTCAAAAATATTGAATAAGTTTATTGAAAAACCATTTATAAAAGCGGGCAATATTTTAATAAATAAAATTTAGATTCTTCATTTCGTTTTGCTACACTCAGAATGACATAAAAAAAAGAGGCTTCAAAAACGAAACCTCTTTTTGTATTTTCAAAACTGAAAATTATACCTTCATAATTTCAGCATCCTTCACTTTAAGATGCTCGTCGCAAAGCTTTACGTATTTATCTGTAAGAGCCTGAATTTCTTCTTCAACTCCTTTTACAACATCTTCAGAAACCCCTTCAAGCTTTTTAAGTTCTTTCAAACCGTCTTGCCTTGCATTCCTTACCACAATTTTTGTCTGTTCTGTTTCAGCTTTTGCCTGTTTTGCCAGGTCCCTTCTTCTTTCCTCCGTTAAAGGCGGAACATTCAGAATAATATTTTCTCCGTTATTTGAAGGAGCAAAACCTAAATTAGAATTGATGATTGCTTTTTCAATTGCGTTGATCGCTGTTTTATCCCAAGGTTGAATAGAAATTGTCATCGCATCCGGCACCGAAACATTAGCAACCTGGTTGATAGGAGTCGGAGCTCCGTAGTATTCCACCATTACATCCTGAACCATCGCCGTAGAAGCACGTCCTGCTCTGATCTTTTGAAACGCATGATCCAAGTGCTTGATAGCCGCCTCCATATCCTGCTTTACAGATTCTAATATAAGATCTAATTCTTCCATTATATATTTAAAATTTGATAGGTTACACATTTTATAAATGATGATTGATAAATGATAAGTAATAAGTAATGGGTAATAAGTAATAATTTTAAAAACCCTGATTCCTACTGCTCTTATTTACAAATCAACTAAAGTACCAACATTTTCTCCTTCTACAATTCTTAATAAATTACCTTCTTTGTTCATATCAAAAACGATGATTGGTAATTTATTCTCGTGGCTTAAAGTGAATGCAGTCATGTCCATTACTTTAAGGTTCTTTTCGAAAACTTCATCGAAAGATAATGAATTATATTTTACTGCATCTGCATTCTTTTCAGGATCGCTGTCATAAATTCCGTCTACTCTGGTTCCTTTTAAGATTACATCGGCACCAATTTCAATTGCTCTCAAAGTCGCAGCCGTATCTGTGGTAAAATATGGGTTTCCTGTTCCGGCTCCGAAAATAACCACTCTCCCTTTTTCCAGGTGTCTTACGGCACGTCTTTTAATGAAAGGTTCCGCTACTTTGTCCATTTCAATGGCAGATTGCAATCTTGTTTTAATTCCCGCATCTTCCAAAGCTCCCTGCAAAGCCATTCCGTTGATTACCGTTGCCAACATTCCCATATAATCTCCCTGCACTCTGTCCATTCCTTTTGCAGCACCCGCTACTCCACGGAAAATATTTCCTCCTCCTATGACGATGGCAACCTCACAGCCTTTATCCACTACCTTTTTGATTTCCGCGGCATATTCCTGCAGTCTTTCATTATCAATACCATATTGTCTGCTTCCCATTAAGGCCTCACCACTCAGTTTCAGAAGGATTCTTTTATATTTCATCTTTAATTTTTAATAATTTTTTTCAATTGGGAAATTTCCCTAAAATTTGACTTTGCAAATATAATCATTAAAAATATTGAAAAAAGAAAAATATTTACGTGTAAATAATGTTAGAAATATTTTGAAAAGTACGAAAAAGGATTATTTTTGCATTAATTATAAATTGAATTGAAGAAAATTATCATTTTTTCATTATTTCTGTCAGGATTGGTTTCTCATGCGCAAACGGGAGCCCATGTTTACCCGTTTTTAAATATTCCTGTTTCTGCAAGACAAGCCGCTTTAGGAGGTGATGCCATTACCATAAGAGATTATGATGTTTCTTTTGCAATTGCCAATCCGGCCTTGCTGAATAAGGACTCTGACAAACAGCTTTCGCTGAATGGAGCTGCTTATCTTGCCGATTCCAAATACGGAACCATTGCTTTTGCCAAAGATTTTGATAATGGCCACATGGCTACCGTTAATGCAAGGTATATGAATTATGGTGATATTCCGAGAACAGATGACAGCGGTTTCGAAAACGGAGACTTTACTGCTTCTGACGTTGCCATCGGGGCAGGCTACGCCTATCAGTTTGAAGAAGACTGGACTATTGGTGGAGGGATTAACTTTATTACTTCCAAAATTGACAATTACACCTCTTCTGCCATAGCGGGAAACGCCGGAGTTACTTATCATAACAAAAAAAGTAAAGAAGTGGTTTCTGTAGTTTTCAGAAATTTCGGATATCAATTCAAATCATTCAACGGAGACAGAGAGAAGCTTCCATTCAGGATAGATCTAGGGTATACCAAGATTTTAAAAGTTTTCCCTGTTGCCATTACCATTACGGCACACGATCTTCAACAGCTTGACATTTCTTCTGAATACAACGTCAACGGACAAGAAGTGAATATAGGAAGAAAAATTGCTGACCATTTCTCTCTGGGCGCAGAGTTATTCCCTGAAAAGAATTTCAATATCAGATTAGGATATAATGTAAAAAGAGGAAACGAGCTGGCCGTAGCAGACCAGAGAAACTTTTCGGGACTATCTGCAGGATTCGGGATCAAGCTTTCAAGATTCCGTATCGATTATGCCCATGTAAGGTACCACAATTCATCAAATGTTAATCAGATAGGTGTTTCTGTAGATCTTACCAGCCATGCAGGATACTAAATAACTTGAAATTTTTATCACTAAATACATAAGAACCTTAAGAAAATGTCTTAAGGTTTCTTGATTTTTAAGAAAATTTCTTGAAATTTGCGGTATGAAAAAACCTGTAATAGCTATCGATGGGTACTCGTCTACCGGAAAAAGTTCAATATCAAAGGTCATTGCTGAAAAGCTGGGACTTATCCATCTCGACACGGGTGCGCTTTACAGGGGAATTACCTGGTTTGCCCTTCAAAACTGTATGGATGAGAATGGCTCAATAAACTTGGACAATCTTTTTTCTTCGTTACAAACAATACAGCTTGAATTCAAAAATCAGGAGGGTGAGCTTATTTTGCACCTTGACCATAAGGATATTTCCAAAGAGATCCGGTGTAATGAAGTTTCCGACAATGTAAGCTTAGTGGCTAAGCAAAAGGAAGTACGGGATTTTTTACTGCAGTACCAGCGTGCTTTAGCTAAAAAAGGCGGAATTATTATGGATGGACGTGACATTGGGACAGTAGTTCTGCCCAATGCTGACTTTAAGTTCTTCCTTACTGCCAGTATTGATGAAAGAACGAAAAGAAGATATCATGAACTTTTAAGCTTAGGAATAGAATCCGAAGAGCAACAGGTAAAAGAAAACCTGGTTGAAAGAGACAGAATAGACAGTGAAAGAGAAATAGCTCCGCTAAAGCAGGCAGAAGATGCTATTGTAATAGATAATACCTTCCTTACCAAAGAAGAAACCATTGAAAGCATCTTGTCATATCTGAATAAGTTTTAACAAATTTTAATAAGACAAAATTTCCTTTGGTATATAAATTGTAATCATATATTACTGTAAAAAACTAATATTTATTAACTATTAAAAAAAACGAAAAATGTCTAAAAAAAACAATACAGCAGGTATATTGGCAGGACTTTTAGCAGGTGCTGCGGCAGGTGTGGTATTAGGAATGCTTTATGCTCCTGAAGAAGGTAAAGAAACGAGAAAAAAGATCAAAAATAAAGCAAACGATCTTAAAGATCAGGCTAAAAACAAGTACGGAGAAGTTTCTGAAAAAGTAAAGGACCAATACAGCAACATTTCTTCTACATTTAAAGAAACAGCCAGCAATGTAGCTCATACAGTGAAAGATGGCTATGACAAATATAAAGATCAGATTGTATCTAAAACTACGGATGTTGTAAAAGACGTAGAAGCAGAGTTAAATGATCTAAAAAAATAAGAATCAATAATTTTGAAATTATGAAAGGAACTTTGTGTAGTAAAGTTCCTTTTTTTGTAACTTTAAAAAAAAACAATGATAGAGACTATTAAAGAATATGCATCGAAGAGAATAGACCTGCTGAAAATTGAAGCCACTGAAAAGTCCTCACTTTCCGCAGGGATCATTACTTACCTTGTAGTATTATTAGTAGCTTTTGCTTTTTTTATCATTCTTTTCAATTTTGGGATAGCGTTTCTCATTGGTAAAGCATTAGATAATACTTCGTACGGGTTTTTAATTGTAGCAGCATTTTATCTTGCCGTGATGTTTGGCATTATTGCTTTCAAGAAAACCATTGTAAACTCGGTAGCAGATCAGGTTATTAAATTTTTAAATCATTAAACTATGGGCAGAAATTATGAAAGCTTAGAGGAATTAAGAAGAAAGAAAAAATTATTGAAGAATGAGATCAATGATTTGGAAGGCCTTCTTACTTTCAAAAATACCAAAGAAAGCTTAAGTGCCTTCACTAATGGTTTAACGGATCAGTATCTGCAGGAAAAAGTGGATGAGGATGGCGATGAGAAAATCGTGCTTAGAAAAGATGTCATTGCCAAACAGATTACTTCTGAAGTGAAAGATATGCTTATCAGCAAAAACACCGCCATGGGAATTGCCAATTCAGCGTTCAAGGGAAATGCAATGGATGCGGTTATCAAACTTGGAATCACCGCTTTAGTCGGAAATTATGCCAAAAAAAGCATGAGCAGCCCGAACTGGAAGAAAAAATTACTGGGTTTAGCCATGATTTATCTTGCTCCTGTTGCCTTAAAGTTTGTCAGAAAAAAATTGGAAAACTATCAGAAAAACAAAAGTGTTTCCAGTATGGAACAGCTGATATAAGACTTGAATGAAAATCAGAATATTTCCTTTAATTTACTCAGGTTTATTTTTGTGTTTTTTAAATTGTGGACTTGAAAAATGGAGCACTGGGACATTTCAGAATTATACGCACAAAAAATTGATGGAACTTCCAAAATATTATATAATATGATGCTTGGGGAGGCCGAGATTCACATGCTAATGGTTTTGTAATTTTAGATTCATCAGAAATATTTCAAATCGACCTACGGAATGAACTAAGAATGAAAAAAGGAGAAGTTTATCTTCATTAAAATGAAATAAAAAAGAAGAATTAAAGAGGATTGTGATAGAACAAAAAACTCTAAACCCAGCTACAAAAGAATTAATTAATGGTAGAACTTGCTTTTTAACACTCAAAAATAAAACACTTATTAGCCATTTTTCTGAAAGAGGGATATTCTGTGAAGTAAGGATCCCTAATTAAACTTTACCTAATTTTTAAAATTTCAATAACAAATGAAAAACATAACAACTATTTGTACTTTACTTTTTTCTACCGGCTTCTTATTTTCTCAAAATGCTGAATCTGACAAATCAGTTCAGATTATTGAGAAATCTATTCAAGCTCAAGGCGGTAAAGAACTTTTAAAAAGCATAAAAACACTGTATACCAATTCTGAAACAACTATGGATGGTAGACATGTTAATTGGGTAACAAAAGAAATGGCTCCTAACAAAGGAAGTTTCGAAATTGTTTATGAAGGCAGAGTTGTTTTTAAATCTTTTTATGATGGAAAAACTGGCTATGATGTGGTTAACGGGCAAAAAAAAATTGCAGACCAAGATCAGTTTAAAGATAAAAACTACAGAAAAAATATTATGAATTCTTTGGACTACATAGATCCAACCCTCTATAAGTTAGAATATATTGGTGAAGAAAAAGCGAACAATAAAGATTGTGACAAGATTAAGGCTACTCTAATTAACGGAAAAGTTAAATTGCTTTACTTTGATAAAGTTTCGAATTTACTTGTCAAATCAGAAGTGATAAAGAATCCCGAAAAAAATTCATTTTCAACTGTACTTTATGAAGATTATAAAAAATTTGGCGATCTAGTCTATGAAACAAAACAAACTTTCATCTCAGAGGATGGTAGTCAGGTAGCAAAAGTTGTTGATTTATATTACAATAAAAAAATTAATGAAAAGGATTTCAAATAAAAGTATTATCTATTGTACTAAGAAATTATTTAGAAAACAACTGCCCTAAAATAATTCCCGCTGCCATAGAAACATTCAGGCTTTCTGTGGACTGTGATTTCCCAAATCTTGGAATACTGATGCTTTTCTGAAGCAGTTTCTCTGTTTCAGGACGCATTCCGTTTCCTTCATTTCCTAAGATCAGGTTGATTTTTTCTGGTCTTTGGAAAGTATAGAGATTCTCCCCTTCCATATCGGTTCCTATATTGACATTTTTTGTCTTTGAAAGGTATTCCACGAGATCACAATATACTAGATTCACTCTTGTAAAAGATCCCATACTTGCCTGGATTACTTTGGGATTGTAGAAATCTACCGTATCATGACTGCAAATGATCTGTTCAATTCCAAACCAGTCAGCCAAGCGGATAATCGTTCCCAGATTTCCCGGATCCTGAATTCCATCCAGTATCAGCTGAACGCTCTGGTCTTCCATTTTTTCCTCAGGATTCAGGTAGCAAACCGCTATGGAATCTTTCGGAGTCTTTAAAAAACTCACTTTTTTAAGCTCATTTTCAGAGATATGGGTTACCGGTACATCGGTACGGTCTAATTTTTGTGGATCAGTAGAAAATATTTCTTTAATTTTAAAGTTAGATTCGAAGAGTTCACAAATGATTTTATTACCTTCAACCAAAAACAAATTGTATTTTTGTCTGAACTTCTTTTTATCCAAAGACTGTAAAATTTTTATTGTATGAGCTGTAAGCATTATAAGAATTCTCCTCAAAAATATTATAAAATTATTTCTTTTGCAACATTTGTTGGTCTCCTTTATGCTTGTAGCACTACGAAGAAGGTTCCTGATGGGGAGTATCTGCTTACGAAAAACAATTTTGAGTTTGAAGATAAAAAACAGTTTTTTGATGATGAATTGAAAAGCTATGTTCAGCAGAAGCCTAATAAAAAGCAATTGCTTTTCATGCCGGTAGGTTTATGGTTTTATAATATGGCCAATCCCAAATATGATACCATCCTTAATGAATATATGACCTACCCGAGCGAAATGAGAGACCAGAAATTACGAGATTCTCTTTTCCTGAAATATAATATGAAAAGTAGTGTGGGAAAAAGCCTGTTTTGGGACAGGTTATTCCACAGTTGGGGTTCGCCGCCTATAATTCTTGATCAAACCAGGACAGAAAAAGGTGCCGAATCTATCGACAAAAGACTTACTTACAGGGGATATTGGGACGGACAGGTGAAATTTAAACATGAACTCGATTCAGCAGCAAAAAAAGCAGCAGTAACCTACTATATCACGCACAATGATCCTACTTATATTAAGGATTACTACTACAATATTCCGGATGCCAACATTAAAGATCTATACAAGCAGAAGATCCATAACAGTCTTATAAAGTCTGGACAGATTCTTGACCAAACCGTTCTGGAGAAAGAAGTGGCAAGAATCAATGAACTGATGAGGGAAAAAGGATATTACAGATTCAATAGTTCCAATGAAGAGATCTACTTCGTGGCCGATTCACTGAAAAGCAGAAAGCAGGTTCCACTTACGCTGGAAATCCATAAAGATTCTGTGGACAGTCCTTATAAGATTGCCACCATTGGTAATATAGATGTAGCCGTTGTTGATGAAATGGGCGATTATTCTAAAAACACTTTTAAAGACAGTTTACGGGGAATTAGATTCCATAAAGTAAATGATCAGTATAAAACCAGGGCTTTGTGGAGGGCTATTACGGTAGGACACAAGCAGGTATATGATCAAAAAAAGCTGGATCTTACCAAGAGAAACCTTTTATCCATGAATAATTTCAGTATCCTGAAAGCCAGAGATTCATTGCGTAGAGGTGGTGACATAGCTCCTAATGACAGTATCATTGATGTTATGTATATTTTAAAGCCACTTCCTAAATATGAGCTTAAGG
>NZ_BAAFHL010000054.1:0-14731 GCF_042849955.1 Chryseobacterium barbadense | reverse complement strand
CTGAAGCGTCTAGAGATGTCCCAATAAATTCCCCGAATGCTTCTTACATAAAAGCACGCTTGAGAGCAAAAATTCAAGGCTCTGATGTCGTTCTTGTATTGGCAGGTATCTATGCATCTCATAGTGAATGGATGCCTTGGGAGCTTGATACAGCAAAAGATTATGGAATACCAATTATTGGTGTAATTCCAAGGGGACAGGAACGTATTTCGCAAGAAGTGTTTACCCGTTCAGTTGTAGATGTTAGGTGGAATACGGAGAGTATTGTCGATGCTATTAGAAAATACGCAAATTAAGGTTTTATGGTTCACAAGTGCTTTATTTCGTTTAAAACAGAGGATATACATTTTAAAAAGCATATCCATGATGAACTCGATGTAGATATGATTGATAAATCATTACATGAGCCCATAGATTCTGATAATGAAGATTATATTATGAGAAGGATTAGGGAAGACTACCTGTCAGATTCAACAGTGACCATCTTTCTTATTGGTAAAAAATCTGCTGAAAACCTTTTTGGAGAAAAGCAAAATTTTTTGAAAAGAGAATTACAGGCCTCGCTTTATCATGGTCAGGGCAATACAAAAAATGGAATCTTAGGTGTTGTCCTACCTGATATGTATGAAAGAATTTATGCCGGCAGTGGAATATGTACAACTTGTGGAAATTCCCATAATTATGTAAAAATAAACCATGACACTGTAATTTCAGAATTTGCCTATAATTACTATATTCCCAATGATAAGTGCGCCTGGGGCGAGGATGACAGGTATTGTGTTCTGGTAAAATGGGACGACTTTTGTCTTGCTCCAAACACTTATATTGACAAAGCCTTTAAAAAAAGAAGTCATCCCATATCATCTAAAACTAAAGTAAGACCGTAATGACAGACAAAAATTATCCGAATTATTTTATAGCAGGAGATTCTGCTTCCAAGAAAGCACAAACATGGTATATCCGTTTAGTGGGGATAGACTTACTTTTAATGGTTGTATCAGCTATCCTTTCTATTTATAATTATCAGACACAGGAATCCAAAGAAGTAGTATATGTCATTTCGGGAATCTTACTATTGGGTGCGTTGTTTGTCTCAATACTTCTACGGACACGAAAGTATGAAGATTATTGGTATACTGGAAGAGCTTTAGCTGAATCCTGTAAAACTTTGACTTGGCGTTTTATGATGTTATCTGAGGATTTTGAAAGTGCTATTCCGACACAAGAAGTGGAGAAAAGATTTACAGATAAGGTTAATTTAATAAAGGATCAATTCCCCGATTTAAATAGGGTGATGAACAACAGACATATAAATCGACCATATATTTCTAATGAAATGAAAAGGATCCGTTCCTTAAGTCTTACTGAAAGAAAAAAATATTATTTATTGTACAGAGTTGAGGATCAGATTAACTGGTATTCTTCAAAGGCAGAAAGTAATAAGAAAATGTATGAATTATGGTTTTTCATAGTTATTGGACTACAGATCCTGGCTCTTATTTCAATTTACTTTTTAATAAGATCTCCTCTTTCCAATTTTAATTTTGTGGGGCTTTTTTCAACTGTTGCAGCAAGTGGCTTCAGCTGGTTGCAGGTTAAAAAGTATCAGGAAAATAAAGAAGCTTATACGATGGCAAATTCTGAGCTAAATCTCATAAAGGCTGAAGCTGAACAGGTTAATACTGAGGAAGAGTTTTCAAAATATGTTCTTGATTCAGAAAATGCAATGTCCAGAGAGCATACAATGTGGTTAGCTCAAAAAAGAGTGAAGAAAAATTAAGAAGATGATAAAGAAAGGTTTTAATAAAGCTGAATTTGGAGAAAAGTTAGAATGGATAGTTGAGTCTCACCTTAATAACTTTAAAAATAGACCCTGCGTCTTTTTAAGTCATAAAAGAGAAGATAAATCAGCATGTATAGAAGTTGCAAATTATTTGAGGGATGCTGGAATAGATTACTATTTAGATATTGAAGATCACGGATTGCAATATGCATCTTCAATTAATGACCCCATTAAAGTTACTGAAAGTATAAAAAAGGGAATTCGGCAAAGTACACATATGATGGTAGTTGTTTCTGAAAAAACAGCTCAATCCCAATGGGTTCCTTTCGAAATTGGATATGGTCATGCTTCTATTTTAGATCAGGACAGACTGAAAGAGGAGACTAACAAAATTAAACTTTCGGTTTTAACATTAAAGGATATTGCCGAGAAAGCATTACCGGATTATCTTAAGGTAGGTTATATTATTAAGGGCACTAAATCTTTAAATGAATACATCAGTAAGATATCTGATAGACTTGAAAAGTCGATGATGAGCGAGAGCCTGATTACTCGTCATAGTAACTCTAAGCATCCGCTAGATAATATCTTAAATTGGCAATTGTGATTTTACGAAATTTTTTTATAAATCACGTAATATCAAACTGTTACATTTTGATTATCCAATAAAAAAGAAGTGACTGAACTGATTATTCATTAAATTAATGTAGCTGTCCCTATAATAATACATTTACTTTTGAAATATTGAATTTAAGATGGTAAATTTTAATCCCTCAAACAGATTTTCAAAATCGTATCCCCCTAATTCAGTGTGTAATTTTTTGGCACATCCTTCTGGCGCTAATTTGGCAATGCAGATTGCGCTTTTTAACAGCCACCGTTTTGCATTTTATTTTTGGAATCTCTGGAAACGCGAATTGTTAAAGCATAGGTTGAATGCAAATGTTGATCTTATTACCTATGACTGGCATCAGGACTTAGTTTATCCATCGGATGGCGCAAAGGAAGAACTGAAAAAGCTTGATCTGGATAATAATTTTGAAGTTTCATTTTTTAGTTCCTATAGGCTAAATACGCTAAATGATTCTCATATCATGTCTGCAGTGTATCTTGATATTATTGGTGATGTATGGGTTTTATGTAGGCAGGGTACTTTTGAAAGCGATTGGGAAGATGAATATTTTGAAGATATTAAAGGGAAAAAGCATGTGGTCAGAAAATTTAAAACTGAAGATGCACTCAGGGAAGCCCTATTGTTATCAAATGTACAAAATGTCTTTTTCGATATTGATTTGGATTATTTCACGCTCAATAATAATATTGAACCAACCGATAAATTTACGTACATGAAAGATCCTGAAATTAAAGATCTTCTCTCTATTGAAAACACACTGATACAATGGATCTTTGACAGGCTGACGGGAATAACAATCGCTCTTGAGCCTGAGTTTACAGGAGGGATATCAAAATCTTTAAAATATCTTTCCCTTATTGAGAAGCTCTGGTTTGAAAAACCTCTTGGAAATTTTCATGTAAGATGGAAGCATCTGAAAGAATAGCACGAAAGTTAACCTTACAATTGATTTATATCTAGTGGTACTGTTTATCTTTACGATTCAAATAACAGTACATCCCATCTTTTTTTAGCTCAGAGAAAAAAATCAAGGCACGATCAAAGGCATAATTGGGAAAAAAGTAGATTTCATAACGAATAGCCCTGATCACTTTTTCACGACTGTAGAAACGGACAATTTAATCAATTTCTTCTTGCCCTCCACGTTCCACAATTCGTGCTATGATGGTTTTATAGTTTTTTTTTAAATTCATTGCCGGAATGTCAAAATCCAAGAAAAACACATGGTCGATATTTGGGATTATCTTATTGTTTGCTGTTTTTCTCATGTAGATATACTGATTCTCATTGAATTCATCAATGATTACCTGCGAAAACCTCTACCTTTTTTTGGTGGATTGATTTGAATTTGCGGCTTTTTGATTTGAGCAAGTTTTGAGGCTTTGTTATTCGCATATTTTTTAAGGTTATCACTAAAATATATATTGAACCATTTTGCAGCCGTTATTCTTATCTGGCAAGAAGCTGTATCGTGTTGATATAATGCTATTGTTTGAGCAGTGCCCAAATTTTTGGTATCTACAAACCTGATCACATCAAAAAGTGAAAAATGATTATTGACCCTAATAATCCCTTCATCAAAATTAAATTTTATATCCTCCGGACTTACATCATGTTTACCCAATGCTACACGGTCTGTCACCCTTGATGCTGCCAAATTAATATCGTCAAGGCCAAAATATATGAGATTCGTCTGATAACCTGCATCTTTGAAGATTTTGGTTATCTCCGCTGCCATATCAGTTGAAAAATTACTTTCAAATGCAAAGTCCTTTTTTTGAGATAAAGCGACATCAATTTCCTTTTCCAGCCGTGATGGTACACCCCCTTTAAGCTTTTCGGGGTCATAATTTGGGTATCTACGCAAAAGCTCGGCATAGATCTCATCACCGTTAAAATAAAATACGTTTTCGGGAACAAAATCTATACTATAGGTCGATTTTCCAGCCCCATTAGGACCTGCTAAAAGAAAAAACTGCAGCCTATTCATGATTACAATTAGTTCTTACTGGTGATATAAGCCCAACGTCCTTCTCCAGCTGGTACCAGGTGCTTTATAAAGGAATACCTTCTGTTATCAGCATCAAAGGCCACAAGATCTTCTGAACCATCAGGATTAGCACTGATAAATTCCTTTTCAGCGACACATCTGTCATCCTTATAATGCAGGGATACTCCTTTTGCAAAAGCTTCCCGATAAAGATGCTCCGTTGTGGTAATGCTTTTCTCATGGGTTTCTCTTATTGTCCGCCCCTCAGGCATCACGGCATTAAGAAACATATTGTCTTCTTGCCACTTTTCCATAAGATCTTCTAACAATAGCTTCATTTGGGAATTTTCTTTTAAATTATCCTTTAATTCAGACAGCTCTTCAAGCGGGATAAAAAGTCCACTCTGAATACCTTCCTTATTTTTTATGTTGCTCATCCTCATAGAACTAAATTTTGATTATTAAACAAATTTAAACATTATATTCTTTCAAAAAGAACCTGATTGTGCTTACAACTTGATTGGGGGATCTGGATAGCATTTGGTTGGTGATAAATCTTTTTTCAAAAGTAATTTGACTCCTTAACTTTTTAAGATCTCTTTTCCGTTATTGCATCGAGGATTTTTGAAACAAATCAAAAATCACATTTTATATATATAAATATAAAATTGTATTGAGAGGCACTTTTTTTCTGTATTCTCCGGATTAGTATCCATTAGAACAACGGTTTATTTCTTTCCTGATATATCTTAAAGATCAGTTCTTCAAACTGCGTAAAATGATGTTCAATGATATTATCCAGATAACCATACATCGTGAGTCTGTCTATTTCAAGCCCAGCAATGAGCTTTAAAAATCTCTGGTGGAACTCAGGGCGGATGTATACAGTCCTCCCTTTACTTGCATTTTCTTTTGGAATCCTGAAGAAGGTCTCAAAATATTCCTTCTCCGTTAATCCTGTAGACTTTGATCGCCTATTTCCACTTATAGGTGATTGACTTTTTATCGATTCTGTCTTTAAAGGGAGATCTGCATCCATAGCATGCTTTAAATATTCATCATCCGTTACAGGTTGAGTGACATTAGCTATTCCTTCGGATTGGTTATTAATTTCATTTGAAGTTCCTTTTTTCGTATGATGATCTGTTTCATCGTTCTGTTTTTGTAGGTTTTCATTGTTCATATGATGTAAGATTAAATGTTTATCATTTTTTTTGTATATGTCGTTTGCTTTGAAAATTATTGTACTGTTATAAAGTCTTTGATTATATAATCAACCACTTTACAAAACAGCTAATTATCATTATAGCGACATAACAAATTATAATGGTATGCGGTTATCATTTCAACCCCATATGATTTCAATTTGCTGATTGTATATAAAGCTATAATACCAGCTATATGACAAATTAAATAAATGAATTCCGGTATTGTTGTATTGCTGCATTGATAGGCAGTATTTTTCCTTTACTGTCCTAGGACTGGTAACAGTAAGATTGACTCATAAAGAAACCGAAGGACAAATACAGCCATTATATTCTATATTACCCATGTACATTACACGTTTTACTATCTTCTGGAAAATAGATAGAGCAAAATGAACTGTAAGCAATTTAATTCGATAAGATTGGAAGAAGTCCTCCTTTCTCTCGGACACCAACCAATCAGACAAAATGAAAAGGAAGCCTGGTACCTGAGTCCTTTTGCCTCAGAGTCCAAGGCCTCTTTTAAAGTTGACAGGCCGAAGAACCTCTGGTATCTCTTTTCGGAAGGTGTAGGCGGCACCACTACCGATTTTATGCAGAAATACCTGAACACAACGGTAAAAGATGTACTAGAATGGGCTTCCAATCAGAATTTTTCTTCTTTTCACCCGCAAATTAAACCTTCAAAATCTGAGTCAAACTATCGTATTGATAAGGTTATCGATATAGACCACCCCAATCTTATCCGCTATCTCCATGAAAGAGGACTCGGTGAAAAGGTTTACCCCTTTATCAAAGAACTATGGTTTACCATTGAAAAAAAGCAATTGTACGCAGTAGGCTGTCAGAACCGATCGGATGGCTGGGAACTTAGAAATGCCTTTTATAAAGGTACTTTACATAAAAAAGATATCATCATATTAGCATTTCCTACCGAAAACATAGGAGTTAAAACCCTCAATAATACAAAGGAAAATCAAAGAGCATCAGTTTTTGAAGGCTTTATAGATGCATTATCCTTTATCGAAATGCAAAAATCTTTTCAGGGAGATATTCTCGTTCTTAATTCGACGGCTCTGCTCAAAAAAGCACTTACAGAACTGGAAAAATATACTGAGATCAGCCTGTTTTTGGATAATGATAAAGCCGGAAAACAGTGCAGGGATATGATCATTGAACATTTTCCCCACGCTAAGGACTTTTCCCATCTCTATTCAGACCACAAAGATTTGAATCAGTACCTCATGGAAAAGAGACAACGACAGGTGCTATGTGCACCAAAAACAGAGGATATCCCAAAACCAGAAAAAGGCAATGCGGAAAAACAGGAACCCTGCAAGGAAGAAACTAACAGGGTAAAGAAAGGGGTGCGCAGGAGAATGTAGCACTGTGCTTTTAACCAACTGTCTGCAAAAGTTAAGAGCTCATTCGCAACTTTGAAGGTCGGTCCCCTCCCAACAAAGTTTCTACTTCGCCCTGTCGGGGACAAAAAAAGCAACCTTGACGGGCTGCCGAAAAGATTGATTTAAAATCAATCATAAATATAAAGTTAATCGTCTAAAGATAATACAAACTGATTATAGGATATGCTATGAAAACATCCATTAATTTTAAACCTGTGAAACCAGATTCCGAAGTCCATAATTTCAGGAAGAAGACTTTTGACTATATCCGCAAAGACCTAACCACTAAAAATGAATATTGGCAGGAAGATAAGGTTTTGGACAGGCTGCAGAAAATAGAAGCTTACTGCAAGGAAAAATCCGGCAGGAAGTTACAGAAAAATGCAATACCCGTCCGTGAAGCCGTGGTGGTCATCAAAGAGGATACCACCATGAAAGACCTTCATGATCTGGCTGAAAAGCTTCGGCAGGAACTGGGCATCAGGACCTTTCAGATTGCCATCCATAAGGACGAAGGACATTGGGACAAGGAATCTAAGGAATGGAAACCTAATTTCCATGCCCATCTTGTAGCTGATTGGCAGGATCTGAAAACTGGAAAGACTTTAAAGCACCAGTCATTTCATTATTCCAAAATGCAAGATCTGGCCGCTGAATGCCTCGGCATGGAAAGAGGAATTTCAAGTTCGGTTGGAAGATTGGAAACTGTCGAATTCAAAATCCGAAAAAAAGAAGAAGAGCTTAGTGCACTTGAAGAGAAAATAATAGAATTAAGAGCGGAATTAGACTCCCGCAAATTTGAAGACCTAATTGTTAAAGAAGCTGATTTTTTAGGGTTTCAAAGAATTAAAACCGATAAAACGATTGCAAATTATGAGAAAACTTTTAAGGTTTACAATATGACATTACTAAAAAATAAAAATGAGCTGGAGTCTAAAGCTAAACAGATCGCTGAACTAAAAGTTCAAACAAAAGGGTTAAAAAGGAGGATTTCCCTACTTAAAAACAAAAATACTTCATTATTGACTAATACTGATTTTTTTGCTTTAGAAAAGAAAAAATACATTGATTCAGTAATTCATGTACTGGAAAAATCAATCCGCCACGAGCGATTTAACAGTCCTCATCTTTATACCTTAGATTATAAAAATATAGTCAGTAAAATGGACAAGATCTGTAGAAACTTATCTATACATAATCAAATCCCATTAACTGCTTTTGAGGAAATTTTTAAAGTAGCTGAATTAGCTACTAGTCTTTTTTCACTATTAAATTTTGGAGAAAGAAACCATTGTGAGCCTGAGTATATTCCTGTAACAAAAAAGAAGAAAAGAAGAATTATCAAAAACTAGTTGGTGCGAATGACCAAAAAAAAATTGTACTTAAAAAGGTAATCTTAAAGTTAAGTATATTCAAGATGATAAAGACTCCAAAATTTTAAAATTAAAAAGACTGTTTCAATTTGAAGGTCTTTCTTTTTTAATAAATTACTTTTGATTGTAATTTTTAGCAATTTACCGTAGTAAAGTTATTCGATATGAGCAGTTTATTTTAAACGCTTTTTATTCCAAGGTAATAGCTCCAACTGAAAATTTTTGGCACTATTTCCAAATTAAATTTGTAAAGGCTATAAGTGTATAACGAAAAAAGAAAGAATGAAATCCAACTTAATCCAATGACGAAAATGCTGTCCTTGGAATTATAACTGAATAATTCAGGTATTATTGATTTGACTAACAAAGCAGGAGCTATACAACAAACTAAAATACAAATTGTCCAAGGCAATACCCATAATTTGCTTTTTTTAGCCCGAAGCGCTATGTTAACCCCTTTCAGAAAATAAATTATGCAGAATATTAGATAAGTAAATAGTATAGTAAAAATAATTAGGTTTGTTTTGTCCGATCCATCACCTAAAATATTTTCTGATATGAGAAATCCTGCATAAAAAAATATCCCGTAAAGAGCTGCTATTTTTATGATCAAAAACAAAAAGTTCAAGATCATGAAAAGTAAGCCCGTTGAAGCTTCGCTTTCTTTGCTTTTACGAAGTTCATATTCATATTCTGATTCACCAGGGTAAGCATCGGGATTATTCCATTCCATTATAATCCTTTTTAAATTATTATGTAATAATCTTACTATAAGAATGTTATGTATGTAAATTTAAGAATTATAATTGAAAAAATAGCTTCTCATATTTAAAATTATACTGACAATCATATCAATAATATTATTACAACAAAGAACAGAAGGAAATTCTTTTGCTCTTTGTAATTCTATTTTTGGATTAAAAAAATATTTTATGAAAATCTCACAGAATAAATGGTAATTAGTTAGTTATTTTCCGAATTAATACTTCTATAAGTTTGTTTTGCTCAGCCTGCAATTCTATGAGTTTCGTTAATTCAGGAGATTGCATATTAAAAATAGGATTTTCGGTATTATTAAAAATGTTTGAGTTTTCAAAAGTATTATTAGAATATACGATACTTCTTCCCTCATCTAATAAATCAAATATATCAGCATCATAAAATTCACAAATCTTTAATAGATTCTCAGCCGTTGGTTTAGATTGGTCGGATTCCCATTTATTATAGGCAGATTGCGAAACATCTAAATGTAGGGCTACTTCAGATTGCGATAATTTCTTAGCCTGACGCATTCTAGTAAGTTTGGTTCCAAGGGTAGACATTATATATTTTTCCAACAAATATATTGAAATAAAATTATTCATTATGTAATATTTTTTACCACAACATGAATAATGCCGGGTTTTATTTTACAATATCTTCGGAACTAAATTCAACAAATGGTGATCTAATTAAATAATAAAAAATACGACAAGCTTTGTCGCTGTCCACTTGTATTATTGCTTCATCAATCTAAAAATATAACCATAAATGTCACAAACTTAAACCCTATGAAGAATCAAAAAATAAGAGATACAATACTCTTACTAATTGCAACTGTATTAATCTTCGTTTTCCTTGCCATCTACAATTTTGACAATGAGAAAAACACGGAGGAAAAATATGGGGATTTCCCCATTGTGGGATTTCAAGAATTAAAGTAAGTTTAACCGCGATTAAAAAAAACATCTATTTTATGAAAATTACCTTTTTGGCACTGTTAACAAGTCCTTTGTTTGTAGTGCCTGCGCAAGAGGTAGTCTGGCAGAAAGACATCAAATCCACGACCCAGGATTTTCTTTCACAGATAACCACTACCATTGACGGACAGTATTTAATTACAGGAAGCAGTATTCAGGCTTCCAAACAAACAGAAAGCAACCAAAATAACGGTTACGATTTCCATTTGGTTAAGTTAAATGGGCAGGGAGAAGAAGTCTGGGAAAAACACTTTTCAGGACAGAACCATGATTTCCTCTCCGCTGTGGTGAATACCCAGGAAGGAGGCTTCCTTCTGGCTGGAACTTCCTATTCAGGAAAAAGCCTTGATAAGAAAGAAGATTCCAAAGGCGGATCAGATGTATGGCTCATCAAAATCAATGAATTCGGGGAAGAACAGTGGCAGAAAACCTTAGGTACTGCCTCCGATGAAGAAGCAAGAGCCGTGATTCAAACGACTGACTTAGACTACTTTGTGGCAGGAAATGTTCAGAACTCCTCTAAAGGTTATGGCTCTAAAGATATATGGATTATCAGACTGGATAAGACAGGAAAACAGGCTTCTGAACTGATACTGGGTGGCAAAGGACTGGATGAAGTGGAGAAAATGATTCCTACCAAAGATGGTGGTGCTTTATTAGGGATCTATTCCAGAAGTGCCATTGGAGGATCAAAGAAAACTGAAAACTACGGTGAAGGCGATTACTGGATTATTAAACTTTCTAAAGACGGAAAGGTGGAATGGGAAAAGAACTTTGGAGGAAAGGCAGATGATCACTTAAGAACTTTGGCTTTAACCTCTGCAGGATATGTAATTGGCGGAGAATCCAGATCAGAAAGATCAGGAAACAAAAGTACAGGGATAGAAGAAGGAACCGACCTATGGCTGATTTCCTTAAATGAAAGAGGTGAAGAAATCTGGCAGAAATCCTACAACTTCAAGAACAGGGATGTATTAATGGGGATGAGTACCATCAACAACCTGTCAAATGACAACCAACAACTAACAACTAAAGGAATCCTGTTAGGTGGTTATACCCAGGCAGAAGGAAGAATAGAAAGTGATGATGAGACGTTCTGGATGCTGTATCTGGACCAGGAAGGAAAAGAACAGTGGAGAAAGCATGTGAAGGGAGAATCCAGAAAGAAGGAAGAAAGACTTTCAGATATCAAGCTTAACAGGGACGGCTCTATTATACTGGCAGGAACGAGTGCGGAGGAATTAGGAAAGGAGAACTGGAAGATTGTGAAGCTGGGAGACGGACAGATTGATCAGTTGATTGAGAAGCAGGACATCAGAGTCTATCCAAATCCTGTATCGGATTACACGTATGTAGAGATCGGCTATGAGTTTAAGGAAGCGGATATTTTACTGTATGATATGAGCGGAAAGCTTCTGCAACAAACCAAGACTAAGAATAAGGTAACGAAGATCAACACGCAACCTCTGATTCAGGGGGCTTACCTTGTGACCATTAAAACGGATACTAATAAAAACGCAAGTGCTAAAATCATTAAGAAATAAACTAAGATGAGAAAAATATTATTAACACTATCCATTGCTTTAGTTAATGTATATATGGCCCAAGATTTCGAGACAGGTTTCTCCAAGCCTGTAGCTTCTGTATCCTCATTATCAACGTACACCAATTCTCCTGTTTCTTATGCAACGGGAGTTCCGGATATTTCATTCCCACTGGCATCTCTTCCTACCAACAGCAAGGATATTACCGCAGGGCTGAGCATCAGTTACCACCCAAAAAACTTACTGAGCGGAGAAAAAGCCAGTGAAGTAGGATTAGGATGGAGTCTACTGGGTATCAATGGTGTAATCTCCAGGGAAATTATTGGTGTATTTGGCCTTGATGAAAAATACTGGGATACGTCACTGAGCGGTTACCATAAAAATGAATTTGATGACATTTACTATTATAATATAGGAGGACACGCGGGTAAATTCAGAATCATAAGAGATGTAACTACCGATACTTTTCAAATTGTTAAACTGACCCCCTCCAATCTTAAGATAGAATATACCCGGACTAGCAATACCGCAACGCTTATCCTCAACAGCTTTACCATCACTGATGACAAAGGATACAAATACTTATTTAATACAAATTCAGTTTCCGAATATAAATTGAGCAATAATGGAATAGCTTATAAAAGTGCTTTTTTCCTGACCAAAATCTATGATTATAACATGCAGGAACTGGTCTCTATGGATTATCAAATCGATACTTATCCATCATCAATTATAACTCCGTCTACATTACTTCAAAACTGCAAACTAAAAAAAATATCCTCCAAAGACAACGGATCTATTGAACTGGATTACACTTATATGGCATCCTATAAAAATTCTATGAATGATCCGTATGAAATGAATTCGGTTGTTTTAAAAAACAATATAGGAAACATTATATCAAAATTGGAATTCTCTTATGGGTATTCTACATTTACCAACCCTTACGATTATAAAGAATCCATTTCAAAACGGACTTTGTGGAAAATCAAAAAATACAGTTCAGATCTTGCTAAAACTGAAACTACGGAGTTTGAGTATAATACTTCAGGAAGTCCTAAAGAATATGGTCCGGTTCCAGGACAGTTCAAGGATTATTTTTTATGTGATTATATCTCCCATAATCCGGGAACCAATGAGATAGAAAATCCAAAATACTTCCCGTGGGGTTCGCTGAAAAGAGTAAAACTTCCAACGGGCGGTGCCGTAGAATATAACTTCGAAGCCAATGAATATGCGCATGAAAATTTCACGCAATATCTCGATGAACTAAGTGGCGGTATGGTTTATTTTGACAACCCTCAGTTTCAATATTTAAAACCAATTTACTCGGTTAATTTCAATACTAACCTCACGAAAGATTATACATTTTCTGTAAGTGGCGGCTCAATGTCACCAAAGGGAGTATATGTGAAATTTGTAGTCAACGAAGTGTATCCATATCCTCCGGGAATGGAACCCAGCGATGGTTCCCAGCCTTCATTAAATTATACTGTTCTGGATGCGGATTTTAATGACGGGTTTACAGGGGTTTTATGTACTACGCCTTATGCTCCAATAATGTCTTCAACGAGATTTATGTTGAATTCAGGAGCACATACCATTAGGATACAAGGTCCTACGGGAGGTAACGGCCATATAGAGGTATATGAAATGACAATGAAAGATGCGCCTTATAAAAATGCTATCATTCAGAAAGATCAGGGCATAAGGATAGAAAGCATTAAATATTTTGAAAATCCTTATTCTCAAACACCCGTAAAGTCTGAAAAATTTACTTATGATAAATTTGATGATACCAATTCTTCAAGTGGAGAGAGTATAGTGGAAGGAACAAGTATGGGCTACCCTGTACAATCTATTGTGTACAAAAATGTAAAAGTGTTCAATGGGGATACAGGAGGATACTCCAAATATTCTTACAGGTCACCTTCCTATTACCCAATACAAACTATTCCTTCCGATTATCCATATTGGCCGAATATCAATTTAACCAAAAACGGGCTCCTTGAGAAGAAAGAAGTCTATGATGCTAGCAATCATTTACTGGCATCTGAAAACTATGATTATACAATTGCTGAAATGCATTCTCCAAAATATTTCCTTGCGGAAAACGGCTATCAAACCAGGACAGCATGGATCAGGGAGCAACGTGCTGTCTCTAAGGTATTTGACCAGAATGCGAGAGCAGTGACTACCAGTTCAGAAACCATACGTTCGGCAATTGACTTCAACCTGATGACCGAAAAGGCTACCCATTCCGATGGAAGCACCCAGGAAACAAGCTATACATATGCAAGGGACAAAAACCATACTGTTCTTATCAATGCCAATATATTAGGAATACCATTAGAAACTCAGGTAAAGAAAAACGGAACTATTATAGCAAAGAGTGAAATCAAATTTGATAATGGAACTCAGCTTTATCCTACTTCTGTTTTGGTGTATACTCCGGATAATTTAGCGAACAGCTATACAGGGATCCGATATGATGCTTATAACGAGAAAGGACAAGTAATTCAGTATTCCGCTACACCGGATTCTCCGTCAGGAAATGGAACTCCTACAACCATTATCTGGGGATACAATAAAACCATGCCGATTGCCAAAATAGATGGCGCAAAACTTTCAGACCTTCCTCAAAATCTGATTGATGCGATTGTGAATGCGTCTAATGATGATGCCAATGCCACTCCGGCCAATGCACAGGCCAAAGAAGATGCTTTATTGGCACAATTGGAAAGCTTCAAAACCAACAGTGCTTTATCTGGCTTTAGTGTTACTGCCTATACTTATAATCCTTTAGTGGGAGTAACGAATGTTTTGCCACCTAATGGAATAAGAGAAATTTACCTCTATGACAGTTTCGGCAGGCTGGAAAAGGTGAAAGATGTGAACGGAAAAGTGCTTAAAGAATACCAGTATAACTACAAACAGTAATAAGTGACGAGTTATAAGTGATGAGTGGAAATATATTCACTTTTAAACTTCTAACCTTTAACTTCTAATTTCTAAGAAATGAAAAAAATATTATTTATATTCCATATCGTGTTTGTAGCC
>NZ_BAAFHL010000053.1:0-15505 GCF_042849955.1 Chryseobacterium barbadense | reverse complement strand
TTTCATCACGAAATCAGGGGTCGGGTCTGCAATGATTTTCATGCCTTCAGCTTTTACAGGGTACCCGAACTCATCAATAAGGAGCTCACCATTGGCGTTTCTTTGAAAATAGCTTCCCATAACGCTTCCCAGAGGCTGACTCTCCATTAATGTCTTATAAATATCTTTGAATCCTGAAATGGCAACGTTATGATAGCCGGGATTCACTCTGTTTACTATATCTTCATATTTGAAAAAAGATACACTTTGAGTGGTTCTTAGATTGTCTCCCAGATAATTTTTGTATGATAAATTTAAATCATAGCCGCTGTACGAGTGGTCTGCAAGGTTTTTTAATATGAATTTTCCATTTTCAAATACGGGAAAGATATCGTTTGTGATTTCTCTTTTGAAGTATTCGGCTTCCAGGTTGAGACGGTTTCTTTTGTTTATGTTGAATCCTGCTTTCCATTCCTTAGTATGGATATTGGATAAATTTTTAAAGGTTTCCACCTCATTTAAAGGAAAATATTGGTGGGCATTTTCTGCACTCAATGCTGTAGTTGCATAGGAGGAATAAGATTGGGTAATATCCGGCTCGGAACTCAATTGGGTATAGGCTCCCACTAATTTGAGTGTTATATCATACCAGCTGAATAGCCCGTCAAAATCAATATAAGCATTTATTTTAGGAAGCCAGTATTCATTTTTAACGGATGTATTAGAAATATAGAATGAATTTCCTACATTGATCCCGGCATCAAAATCGCCATAATCCCGGTATTCCAGTTTATAATTAAATATATAATCCTGAGAGGTCCTCTGATACAGGTTCTGCATTTTGTTGAAACTGTTATAAATTTCAGACTTTCTGTCATTTAAAATAAAATTAAGGCTTATATCATGTTTCCAGCGGTCCCCAAACCGATAGGCTCCGGAAATATTAGAGTTATACAAATGGTTATTCTGAGTCCTTTCATTCATGATGCCGTTAAAAAAGCCATATGTAGAAGGTTTAAAAAGATCTGTATTCCTGAAGTCATTATTTTCATAAGCCTGACTCAGGCTAAACCTAAAACCGCCTCTGTTTCTTGCTATATCAAAGCTGAACTGTCTTTTATGATCTCCATACCTGTACTTATCTGTCTGATCAAACAAAAAGCCTGGGTTATCCGCATACTGGCTGTAACTCCGCTGTCTATTGTCTGTCAACAGGATTCCCTGGGAATTTGAAAAAGACACCGGTGCAAGCAAAGAATTCTGGTATGCCCTGGTAAAAAGTCCGGCCCGATTGGTATTTGTCGCTTTATTATGTTCATAATTAAAAACAAAGTTCAGCATATAATATTTCAGGATTTTCGAGCTGAATTTTGTTTTAAAAGAATTAACAATATCATATTGATCCGGGAAATACATCTGATTTTTTTGCTGACTCAGATCTATTGACAGCCGTACTTTTTCATCATAACCAGATTTAATGAACGCATTGATTTTTAATTGATTATTATAACCTACTGTGGTTTTAAAAATAGTATTATCATAAGGATGAGCCAGCGAAGCTGCATCAGCTAAATGAATGAGCCTTCCATTCTGGTCATACTCATACGGCTGATGATCATATCCCAAGGTAGAAATATCCGGCCCGAAGCTAAACACCTCATTGGTTTCCGGTCCTCTCCATATCAAATTTCCGTTCTGTGAACGCCCCTGTACATATTGATCCTGGGTCTTTGGAACAGAATTTCTGCTTTTGATATCAAAAGAAGTAGTGAAGTTTCCGTTGATCAGTAATTGTTGGGGAGTCTGTTTTTTTAACTTATAGATATTCTTATCTTTTTGTTTCAGTTTTCGTAAGGAAGAAAAACGTTTATCCGAGTTATTGGTCAAGATACTCAAAGAGTTGGCAATGCTGTACGGGTCTTCACCTTTTTTTGATATAATGCTGTCATAAGCTTTGGTATAGATATTTTTTACTATTTCCTTTTTAATATTATTCTCCAAAATATTTTTGAGTTCATGCACATTATTTACGACAAAAATACTCTTACCGTCATTCCATGTCAAAGTATCATCCAGCTTTGCCGCAATGATCGCAAAACCTTCTTCATCGGTGAACTCATAGCGCCCGTTATTTTTATTAAAAACCTTCAGAAAATTCTGAGGCTTATTCTTATGGTTTAAAAATATCCCTGAATAGTATAACTGTGAATTCTGTCCAAATAAAAAAGAGGTGATGAACAACAGCAATAAATAGATTTTCCTCATATGCCTAAAAATAACAAAAAAAGAAAGTTCTTTTAAAATTTCCCGCAAATTATTTTCAAAAATTAAAGCAGGTGCCAAAAACACCTGCCCTTAATTATTTCACCAAGTTTCCATAGGTCTCTACTAATCTTAAAAATTCTGAACGATACCCTTCTTCATCATTGTTTTTACCTTTTTTTGCCAGTTTTATGATTTCTTCATTATCTCTATTTTTTATAAGCTGGGAATCTCTTAATACCAAACCAAACCATGCAACGGAAGATGCAAATTTGAAGTCCTGGCTTGCAGCGGCCATACTCAGGTCGGAATTTTCCACCACCTGTGTAATTTCCATACTTTTATCCCCATCCGGTCTTTTATACCTGAACTTCACAGTTGCCAGCTCGTCTCCGAAATTGCCTGACGCTGTTTGTGTACTGTATTTCAGAGCTGTTTCTTTCGGTAAAAAATCAGATTTCACATTTACCGGGATTACTTCGTACAAAGCGGTAACGGTATGGCCGCTTCCCAGTTCTCCGGCATCAATTTTATCATTGGTAAAGTCTTCATTTTTCAGCTTCCTGTTCTCATACCCTATTAACCGGTAGGATTTCACATATTCCGGATTGAACTCGATCTGTATTTTAACATCTTTGGCTATGGTATACATGCTTCCGGCAAATTCTTTTCCGAGAAATTTATTGGCTTCCTGCAGGTTATCTATATAGGCATAATTTCCATTTCCCTTGTTAGCTAGGGTTTCCATTACATTATCTTTAAAGTTTCCCATTCCAAAGCCCAGGCAGGTAAGGAAAACTCCGGATTTTTTCTTCTCCTCGATCAATGTCTGAAGATCCGTAACAGAAGATTTGCCTACATTGAAATCACCGTCAGTGGCAATAATTACCCTGTTATTTCCATCTTTCACAAAGTTTTCCTGTGCCATTTTATAGGCCAGTTCTATCCCTTCCCCGCCAGCTGTGCTTCCTCCTGCCTGAAGTTTATCCAAAGCTTCCATGATTTTGCTTTTCTCATCAGCATAAGTTGATGGTAAAACCATTCCGGCACTTCCTGCATACACCACGATCCCTACCTTATCTTTAGGTCTTAACTGATCCAGAAGCACTTTGAAGGATGATTTCAGCAAAGGCAGTTTGTTCGGGGCATCCATGGAGCCGGAAACATCAATCAAAAAGATGAAATTGGAAGCCGGAAGCTTATCCATAGGAACATTTTTCCCTTGCAGCCCTATTTTAAGCAGCTTATGGCGCGGATTCCACGGAGCTTCATTATATTCGGTGTTAATGGAGAAAGGCTGATCATTTTTTGGCTGCGGGTAGCTATATTTGAAATAATTGATCATTTCTTCAATTCTTACCGCATTTTTATTTACATGCTCGCCATTATTGATCATCCTTCTAATATTGGAATAGGCCGCATGATCAACGTCGATGGAAAATGTGGAAACCGACTGATTTTTCGTCAGCTCAAAAGGGTTTTCTACAAAAGCATCATATTCTTCATTATTGCTTTGCTGAAGGTTCCTGGCCTTACTGATGCTGTCCTGGATTTTTTCAAGCTTTTTCAATGCTCTTTTTTCTGCCCTTGAAAGTTTTTTTGTTTTAACGACCACTACCCCGTTCAAAGCTCTGCTCCCGTAAAGTGCCGTTACAGAAGCGTCTTTTAAGACCTGGACACTTTCTATCTGTTCAGGGTTTAGTTTTCTGAACGCATTTCCCTTCATAGGAATACCATTTACTACATACAAAGGTTCTGTATTTCCGTTCAGGGAACTGATTCCTCTGATGATGATTTTTGAATCTGATCCAGGTTGTCCAGGTACTGTATTTATATTGATTCCTGCTACCTGCCCCTGAACCACATTCATTAAATTTACGTTGGGCTTACTTTTTAATTTTGATCGTAAATCTGAAGAATTTGAAGCATAATTTCTGCCATATCCCATTGCTATGGGAGGAGATGCTTGTGTTACAGCACTAGAAACATAAGCAGTTTTTCTCACAGACCTCAGGCCTACTACCGTAACTTCATCTATAGTTTGCATTTTATCATCTCTATCTAAAACTCCGTCTCCATCAGTTCCCTCATACTTGGGGGATTTTGGTATTGCAGGATAAAAATACTGATCTGTGGAATAGTCGCTTTTTCTTTGGTTAAAAACAGCATCATTCTGTATTTTCTCTGATCTTTCACCATCTTCGTAAGCCAATGTTCCTGTTTTATTTGACAGGTTAATTTCCTTTTCAATATTTGATTTTATTGTACTGTCAATCTTTTCTACTTTAGCAGTATTTTGATTGGTTTGATCCACATTTTTAGTGGTAATTAATTTTGAAGAGACTCTTACATCCTTATTATTCATGAAATAAAATGCACCCATCCCGATCATTAAACTTGCAGCGATTCCATACGGCAGCCAAAGCGGAATAAGCTTTTTCTTAGTATTTTTTTTCTCCAGCTTTTCTTCCACCTTCTCCCAAACTTTATCAAAGCCGGGAAAGATACCCTGCTCTTCCAAAGCATTAAAAGCTTCATTGAATTTTTTATCTATATCGTGATTATTTTCCATTGCAGTAAAAGTTTAAATGTTTTGGTTAACTAAAAGTTCCTGAAGCCGTTTTCTGGCAAAATTGAGCTGGGATTTCGAGGTTCCTTCACTTATAGAAAGCATCGCCGCAATTTCTTTATGCGGATATCCCTCAATAGCAAACAAGTTGAAAATTGCCCGGCATCCTTCGGGAAGAAAATTCAGCAGATTTAAAATATCTTTTTCAAAAGATATATTTTCAATCATTGAGTCTGAAGAGCTTAGCTGGTTTTCTTCCCATGAAATGTGCAGATCTTTACTTGATCTCAGTTTCTGTAAACATTCATTGACCGTAATTTTCTTAGCCCAGGCTTCGAAAACATCGGGGTTTTGCAGCTGATGTATTTTGGTAAAAATCTTATAAAAGGCATCAGCCAATACTTCTTCTATGTCTTCATCACTCTTCAGATAGCGTTTACAGACTGAGTATAGTCTGCCTGCCATCTTCTCGTAAACTTTCCGCTGTGCATTGTGGTCGTTACGTTGGCATTCTAATAATAATTCTCGTTCCATAGTCAGGCTTTATATTATTATAGATGCATCAACTTTCAGAAGGGTTGGAAACATATTAAACTTTTTTCTACAAGGCTTAAAATAACAATTAATATTTAATAGTTTACTTATTGGTATTAATATATTTTCTTATTTCAAATTTTTATAATCCTGAATCATTTTCACAAATTCAGTTCTGTAACCTTCTTCATCTTTCCCTTTATTTTGTCTGGCCAGGTTTTCAATTTCCATAAGATTCTTCCTTTTTATCAGTTTTGATTCTCTTAAAACTAAGCCAAACCAAGCTACGGAAGCAGCAAATTTAAAATCCGGGCTTGCTTTTGCATTGGTTATAGAAGAGTTTTTTACAATCTGAACCATTTCGGCACTCTTTGTTCCGGCCGGTTGTTTATACCTGAATCTGATAGTGGCTAATTCATCTCCAAATTTTTGAATCTTCAAAGATGTGCTATATTTCAGCTTGTTTTTTTTAGGCAAAAACTCTGAATCCACATGGGTTGGAATGACTTCATATAAAGCTGTAACAGTATGTCCGCTTCCCAGTTCTCCGGCATCAATTTTATCATCTGTAAAGTCTTCATTTCTTAGTTTCCTGTTTTCATAGCCGATCAAGCGGTATGATTTTACATATTTGGGATTGAATTCAATTTGAATTTTGACATCTTTGGCGATGGTATAAATATTTCCGACAAATTCTTTTGCCAAAAACTTATTGGCCTCTTTCATGTTGTCTATATAGGCATAGTTTCCATTTCCCTTATCGGCTAAGGTTTCCATTCTATTGTCTTTATAGTTTTCCATTCCGTAGCCAAGACATGTAAGAAATACCCCGGACTTTCTTTTATCTTCAATCAACCCTTCAAGGTCGGCTTGCGATGAGACACCTACGTTGAAATCACCGTCTGTCGCCAGAACTACGCGGTTGTTTCCACCTCGTATAAAATTTTCTTCCGCCAGTTTGTAGGCCAGTTCAATCCCGGCACCTCCGGCTGTGCTTCCACCTGCCTGTAGCCGGTCTAAAGCTTCTGTAATTTTTATTTTTTCGGCAGCCGAAGTGGGAGGCAGAACGACTCCCGCACTTCCGGCATACACTACCATCGCTACTTTATCCTGAGGTCTTAATTGGTCTAATAAAATTTTAAAGGATGATTTCAGCAATGGCAATTTGTTCTCCTCAGCCATGGAACCTGATACATCAATAAGAAATACAATATTGGACGTTGGAAGATAATCCATCGGGATCTCTTTTCCTTTCAGTCCAATTTTCAATAGCTTATGGTTCGGGTTCCAGGGTGCAGCGTTCAGTTCCGTATGGATGGAAAACGGCTGATTCTTTTTAGGCCGGGGATAACTATATGTGAAATAATTGATCATTTCTTCTACTCTTACCGCATTTTTATCCACTCCGCCATATTGTATCATTCTTCTGACATTGGAGTAGGAAGCATTATCTACGTCTATGGAAAAGGTAGAAAGCGGTTGGCTTTGGGTTAATTCAAAAGCATTTTCAATTAAGGCATCATATTCTTCATTATTATAATTCTTCTGTTTTTTACTTGCTTTTTTCCCGGGTTTATAAGTTCTTGTATCATCATATGCGTTTCCCGGCGAAAAAGAATATTCAACCTCCACAGCAGTCTGGGTTTTAGGTTTCGGACAACCGTTGTATTCAGGTAATCCCGGTACTGTAGGACAAGCATCGTCTTTATCCAGGATACCGTCTCCGTCCGTATCCGGCCATGGGCAGCCATTATTTTCAGCGGGTCCTGCAATTGTAGGACAGGCATCATCCTTATCAATCACTCCATCTCCATCAGTTTCTGGCCATGGACAGCCGTTATTTTCAACAGGGCCTGCCAGTTCGGGACACTGATCCAGTTTATTGGAAATCTGGTCCTGATCTTTATCTTTTTTAATATTCAATGGCTTAGGTTCTTTCGACGTATGGGATACGTTTTTTGTTTTACAGCTTCCCAGAAAAGCTAATACCAGAATCGGCATACACATTTTTCTCATCTCTAATTTCTTTTAGCGGTTGATAATTTATTTTAAAACAATTTTAATAGGTAAAAACTGTTAAGTTTTACAGTTCGCATATAAAAATTAATCTTCTTAATCCTGTGTTTTACTCATTCAAATTTTAACTACTCACACCACCAAAAAAATAAATCACTTAGGATCAAATATTTAAAACACTTTCATAAGAAAGATTAACCTTTTATTATATAGATGCAGAAATTAAAAAAGGTGTATGCTTTTTTTAAAAATAATTTGAAAACAGGTTTCGCTATGTAACAAATCCTTAATCTAAACGACTCTTTCAGATATAATTTAATGATAATGAAAAATAAAAAAATAGCATTATTATTTTCTGTTTTGTCTGCAGGAAGTATGATGTTTGCTCAGGATGATTTAATCAATAAGTTAAAAAACAATCAGTCTCAGAATGCTAACTTTAAGTTTACAACCGTAAAAGATCTTGGTGCCACTTCGGTAAAAAACCAGGGTTCATCGGGAACATGCTGGAGTTATTCAGGAAATTCATTCCTGGAATCTGAAATGCAGCGTATGGGTAAAAAGCCTGTAGATCTTGCAGAAATTTTCACTGCCAGAAATTCTTATCATGACAAAGCCAAATTATACGTATTGAATAATGGAGCGATTAACTGGGGAGATGGTGGTGAATTGCACGATGTAATCAATATGTATAAAAAATATGGTGCTGTTCCTCAGGATGTTTATACGGGGTTGAAAGCGGGGCAAACTCTTAATAATTTCAAAGAAATGCAGGATAAGTTGAAACCTGTTTTGGACAGCCTGGTTCAGGCTTCTCAAAAGGGTAAGCTTACCGATAACTGGATGGATTCCATAGATGCGATTTTAGATGAATCTCTCGGAAAAGTTCCGGCTAACTTCACATATGAAGGGAAATCCTATACCCCGAAAACATTTGCTAAGGAAGTGGTAGGAATTAATCCTGAAGATTATGTTGAACTATCCTCTTATAAAGATTATCCGTATTATCAGAAGTTTGTAGTTCCGATTCCGGATAACTGGAGCCATGATTCTGACTGGAATGTTCCGATGAAAGATATGACTGCCATTATTGATAATGCCATTAATAAAGGATTCTCCATTGGTTGGGCAACAGATGTTTCGGAACCTTATTTCTCTTACAAAAATGGGGTTGCTTATGTTCCGGATGTAGATTTGAACCAGATAAGCCCGGAAGTAAAGAAAGAATTGTTTACTGAGCCTAAAAAAGACAAAACGATCTCTGAAGATATGCGTCAGACAGCTCTTAACAATCTTTCTACAACCGATGATCACGGCATGCACATCGTAGGACTGGCTAAAGATCAAACCGGCAAGGAATATTATATGGTGAAGAATTCCTGGGGCGTAACCAATGATTTTGAAGGATATCTGTATGTAACAAGGCCTTACGTTGAATATAAATCAACAGCAATCCTGGTTCACAAAAATGCGATTCCAAAAAGTATTTTGAAGCAATTAAAGCCTACCAAGAATATTGGATTATAATGAATCACTATTGTCATTTACCTGGCAATTGTAGATATTTAAATCTGTTAAAAAACCCGCTTTCAGACTTCTGAAAGCGGGTTTCGTTTAAATAGATGATAGGAAAAAATTTAAAATATAATGAAAGTGAATTGTGAAAATTGTCAATTTTGAATCTATATCCCAATTGACTTATTGACAATCCACCATTGGCTTTTTAGTATAGCACTCCCATGCTTTCTGCTGAAAAATCTAAAAGCTTTTCTGTATGCCCGTCTTTTATCTTCTTCACCCACTCATGATCCTGTAAAAGAGCCCGCCCTACCGCAACAAGATCAAAATCTTCTCTTTCAAGCCTGCGGATTAGTTCTGTAAGATCTGTTTTTTCAGTTCCCTGCCCTGCAAAAGCCGTCATAAAGTCACCTTTCAAACCTACTGAACCTACGGTGATGGTTGGTTGTCCTGTGATTTTTTTGGCCCAACCTGCAAAATTAAGGTCTGAGCCTTCAAATTCAGGCTCCCAGAATCTTCTTTGTGAACAGTGAAAAATATCTACTCCGGCTTCCTTTAACGGTAACAACCAATCTTCCATTTCTGCAGGTGTTGCAGCCAGTCTGCTGGAATAATCCTGCTGTTTCCATTGAGATAAACGGATAATAATTGTGAAATCCTCTCCTACTGCTGTTCTTATTGCTTTCACAACGTCTACGGCAAAACGCGTTCTTTCTTTCAGTGTCTTTCCTCCGTATTCGTCAGTTCTGGTATTCGTTACTTCCCAGAAAAACTGGTCGATAAGGTAACCGTGAGCTCCATGAATTTCGATACAGTCAAATCCTAAATCTTTTGCAGATTTTACAGAAGCTGCAAACTGGGCAATTGTATCCTGGATATCTTCCAACGTCATTGTGGAAGCTTTCTCCATATCAACCAAAGGATAATCTTCCGACATTCTTGTATCGCCTACATGCCAGATTTGAGGCCCCATTTTTCCACCATGCTGATGTACGGCATCAATTACGTTTTTCCAGCCCTGTAATGCTTCTCTACCATAGAAATCTGGGATGTTTTGCATATTTTTTGAAGCGGGTCTGTTGATAACGGTTCCTTCAGAAAGGATCAATCCCACTTCTGAAGCAGCACGTCTTGCATAATAGTCTGTTATTTTATCCGTAGGCACTCCGTTGTCAGATTGAGCTCTGGTCATAGGAGCCATTACGATTCTGTTGTTAAGCTGTAAATTCTTATATTGGAAAGGTTTAAATAATGATTCTGTGCTCATTTTTGGTTTTGTACTTTATAATTGTTACGCAAAGTAACTAATAATAGTTCGTTTTTGTATCTTTTAATAAAAAAAAGTGGTAACTTTGCAGTAACTTATAATAGTAACATTCAAGTAACGATGAAATCTTGATTCCCTATGAATTTGAAAAAAATAAAAATCTCCCTATGAAAAAGAATGAATTAATGAAGCATAGCTGTCCGCTAGGGAAAGCCATGTCTGCGTTGGGAAGCAAATGGAAACCTATCATTGCTCTTGTCATTAAAGACAGAAAGCTGCGTTTTGGAGAACTTGCCGTACGCATTAATGTGATTTCCAGAAAAGTTCTTACTGATCAGTTGAGAGAAATGGAAACTGACGGACTAATTATTCGGGAAGAATTTAAGGAGATCCCGCCAAGAGTGGAATATTCCCTTACTGAAAAAGGACTGGCTCTTTTGCCGATCTTATATATGCTGGAAGAGTGGGAAGCGAAATATCAGAATAAGGATTTGTATCCTGAGAAAGAGTGTACGACATTAAAAACCACTGTCAGTATTTAACAGTGGCTTTTGATTAATCATTACTTCCTAAAAAATAGATTGGATGCAATGGCAACATATTTTTATCTTCATCTTCCATCTTATTATAAAACTCTTGCCATAATTCGATGAAATTATTAATATCTAATAATCTTATATGCCTATGACTTTCTCTAGCAGAACGCTCTGATTCGGAAGTAAAAGAGCCTGATGTAACAAAAAGTCCAATATCTCCATCTTTGTTTAACAATCCCGTTAAACTTCTTATGTCATCAACCGGTACTGAAGAATCGGGTCTATGCTTAACCTGAACTTTTAACCTTGGTATTGTCGCACCAAGTGGGTCATTATAGGCTATGATATCTAAACCTCCATCTTTTCCTTTTGGAGAAATAAACGGTGTATGATATCCCATAGCCCTTAAAAGTGCAGCGACCATATCTTGAAACTCATATGCATTTTTACTTCTGATATAATCTTTTATACCTGCAATTCCTTGTTCTTCTAGTAAGTCTAGATTTGCTTTTTGACTTTGAGTTTTATTTTCTTCTAATTCAATAGGATCTCCTGATGCTTCAGTTATTTTTAAAGAAGCGTTTTCTTTTTTATCCGAAGCCCAAGTTCTATATAATTTTGAAGCTGTTTCTAACATCTTAAGAGGACCTAAACCGATAGCCTTTTCTCCCTCTTCCGTTAGATACCAAATTCCCTTATTTTTTCTAAGAAACCCAGCTTTTATTGCATCAATAGTATAAAAATGCAGAATCGATTCCCATCTTACGTACCCTGTCTTTTCATAAACTTCTTTTTCCCAATCAGTTAAATCATTCTTTTCTCTTATTTTTTCAATAACTTGTTTTCCAAGCAATTGACCTCCTTCTTGTTTTAAAATCTCAAAAGTGGCAAATAAGTTTTTGGCTGCAGACTGTTTGGAAGGGGCAAGTTTGTCTAGATCCTTACTCATCAGTGAAAATTAAAATATCGCAGGATATTTTTGAGGATTGGTTTCATTGAACATAGCGTAGATTTTCTCTACCATATCGTCTGAAGACGGCTTACTGAAGTAATCACCGTCACTTGCATACGCCGGTCTGTGGTCATTAGCTGCAATTGTTAACGGATCTGAATCCAAATATCTGAATGCTTTTTGTTTTTCAACAATCTGCTGCAGGATAAATGCTGAAGTTCCTCCTTCCACGTCTTCGTCTATCACCACCAATCTGTTGGTTTTTTTCACGCTTTCAGCAATCTCATGAGATAAATCGAAAGGTATCAATGACTGGATATCGATAACCTCTGCAGAGATTCCTAATTTTTCCAATTCATTAGCAGCTTCCATAACAATTCTCCAGGTAGAACCATAAGTTACCAACGTAACGTCTTTTCCTTCTTTTGTCACTTCAATTTTTCCAACAGGAACTGTGAATTCTCCTAAGTTGTCCGGTTGTTTTTCTTTTAATCGGTACCCGTTCAGACATTCAACAATAACAGCCGGCTCATCTGCCTGGAGCATTGTATTATAGAATCCTGCCGCTTTGGTAAGGTTTCTTGGTACTAAAACCAAGATTCCTTTTGAAAGGTTAAGAATTCCGGCCATTGGTGAGCCTGAATGCCAGATTCCTTCTAATCTGTGTCCTCTTGTTCTGATGATTACCGGTGATTTCTGACCTCCTTTGGTTCTGTACTGAACCGTTGCCAGATCATCGCTCATTCCCTGTAGACAATATAAGATATAATCTAAATACTGGATTTCAGCGATTGGTCTCAAACCTCTCATGGCCATTCCGATTCCCTGTCCTAGAATAGTAGCTTCGCGGATTCCTGTATCAGCAACACGAAGTTCACCGTATTTTTCCTGCATTCCTTCCAACCCCTGGTTTACATCACCGATATTTCCGGCATCTTCACCAAATACTAAAGTTTCAGGATATTTTTCGAATATTTTATCGAAGTTATTTCTTACCACTACTCTTCCGTCCACTTCTTCTGAATTCTCAGAGTAAACAGGCTTAACTTCCACTACATTGGTAGCTTTCCATTGAGACTGGGAATATAAGTGGGAAGAATAATTGTCTTTTTCAATTTCAAAAACTTCATGGTATTTCTGCATCAATTGATTTCTTTCTGCAGAGTTGGTTCCTCTTGTTGCCAATAAAGCTTTTCTTACCAGATGGAAGACATCTTTTTTAGCTTTAGAAACCAATTTATTGAATTGAGCAATATAATTTTCAATTTCAGCATTCTGTCCTTTAAGATTTTCCACTAAAGGCACAATAGACTGAGCTAAATCCGTAATTGTTTTCTGATAGCTTTCCCAAGCTGCTTTTTGCCCGGCTTTTACTATTTTTTTAGCTTCGTCATCAATAGCATCCAATTCTTCGGCAGTAGCAATAATTTCTTCTTTTCCTTCAATTTCAATGGAATAGTTAAGGATCCATTCTTTGAACTTCACCAATCCGTCAAAATCTGCCTCCCAGGAAAGACGCTCCTCATTTTTATATCTTTCATGAGAACCTGATGTAGAGTGACCCTGAGGCTGTGTAACTTCTATTACATGAACCACCACAGGAACACTTTCCGTCCTTGCGAAATGTTCTGCTTTTGCATAAGCATCCAATAATGCAGCGTAATCCCAAGCTCTGACCTGGATGATTTCGCAGCCTTGGTTTTCGCCTTCTTTTCTTTGGAAACCGCTTAACATTTCAGAAATGTCAGCTTTTGCTCTCTGATTTCTGGTAGGAACGGAAATTCCATATCCGTCATCCCAGATAGAAACAATCATAGGGACCTGAAGCGCACATGCTGCATTCAAAGTTTCCCAGAAGTGACCTTCTGCCGTAGAAGCATCGCCAATAGTCCCGAATGCAATTTCATTCCCGTCTTTGGAAAATTTTTCAGAACCTTCAAATTTTACACTTTTATATATTTTGGAAGCCTGAGCTAATCCTAATAATCTTGGCATCTGACCTGCGGTAGGAGAAATATCTGAAGAAATATTTTTCTGGGCCGTTAAATCTTTCCAGCTTCCGTCTTCATTTAAACTTCTTGTAGCAAAGTGCCCGTTCATCTGTCTTCCGGCAGAAGCAGGCTCTCTTTCTACACTTGTATCAGCATATAATTGAGCAAAGAAACTTTCCACTGTCAGCGCATCTACCGCCAACGCAAAAGTCTGGTCCCTGTAATATCCTGAACGGAAATCCCCGTTTCTGAAAACTTTTGCCATGGCCAGCTGAGGAAGCTCTTTACCATCTCCAAAAATTCCGAATTTAGCTTTTCCGGTAAGTACTTCTCTTCTACCCAAATAAGACATTTCACGGGAAATCCTCCCCAGCTTATAGTCTTCAAGTATCTGATTTTTAAAGTCTTGAAAGGAAATTTGCTGTGTTTCAATATAAGTTGTCTGCATAGCCAAATATAAAATTTTATGTTCTTGAAGTATTTTGCTAATATACACTTTTTAAATTAATTTTAATTTTTAATAATCTTTTTTAAAAATTTGATAATAAAAAAAATTGTGTTTTATTTTGAAAAAAATTGTAAAGATGGAAAAGAAATCCCCTCATATTCTGAATGCTTCCAGTAATCTTCTCGGCTTTTCACTAATCATTATAACTTCTTTAAAAATCACAAAAATAAGTGGCAATACCTATTTAGATGAGTTTGCAGGAATCTCCTGCCTGCTTTTTGCCTGTAGCTGCTTCTTTTCGTTTCTTGCTATAAGAACCAGAAAAGAAAAACGTGAAGATAAGTTTGAGACTATTGCGGATTATTTATTTTTAGTAGCATTATTTTGCATAGTTCTGGCTGTTATCATTGTAACAGTGAAAATAATTTAAATCTACACAATGCGAAATCAGAATACAAATTGCATTATCATTTTCAAATCATTAAATATAGATTTTTATCGATAAACCCTCATTTTCCATTTTTTGGTATACTATTTGAAAAATTTCAACTAAATAATTTTAAAAACACAAATGATGATAAAAAAATTACTAACCGCGGTTAAGGTTTTTGCTTTTTCCGCTTTATATTTTGCACAAGTAGGCATTAATACTTCTGCTCCTCAGACAACTTTTCATATTGACGGGGCTAAAGACAACCCGGCATCCGGAACTCCAACTGCCACTCAACAAACTAATGATTTTACTGTGACCAACAACGGAAAAGTAGGCATAGGAACAATTACACCAACTGAGAACCTTGATGTAAGTTCAGGAAACGTACGTGTCCGAAATATCAACTCTAATGTAGGAATTGGAGGAACAGACAGAGTGGTGGTTGCAGATGGCGACGGTGTATTGAAAACCATAGACTTTACTGCCTATTCATTATTTCATGCTCGTTTGGCAGCCAACCAGAATGTGGGCGCAAGTACAATCACCACATTATTGTTTTCTACTCCGCTGGCAACCTCACCATTCTACTCTTATAATACAAGCACCGGTGTTTTAACTTTTAATCAACCAGGAAATTATCTGGTTACGTTACAGGCTAGTTTTGCCAGTGCTCCGGCCGGAACTCAATTGCTGATTGGGGTAAGACCTAATCCGGATGCCAACTATCTGGGAAGGGGAAGCCATTATAATGCCACAGCAACTTCTGCAACAGTTGGAGAACTCATGAACTATACCACTGTACTGGTTATTCCCACTGCAGGATATCAGATCCGCTTCACGGCAGCTCCTAACCAAAGCTGCACCATTCTATCTACCGAAACAGGAAGTACGGGAAGTGGAAACGTAACCAATGTAACGGTTCAGAAAATATAAATTGAAATATTAGAAACAGTTTCGGGGGCGCCCCCGGGCGGGCGCCCGCGGGGGGGGGTGTGGCCCG